>CAZZYE010000012.1:0-29100 GCA_964658145.1 uncultured Stigonema sp. | reverse complement strand
ATCCTTCAGTTTTGCCTCCTGTAGATTGGCATCCTCCAGGCTTGCATCTTGTAGATTGGCATCCTCCAGGTTTGCCTTTGACAGTTGAATACCACCCCTTTTACCAGTGTCTTTTCGAGAAGGGATTAAGTAAGCCTTTGGTGCTTCCAACCTTGACAGACTCTCCCTCTCCCATCGCAACCAAAACCAAGGAATTCTTCTAGGTTCACTGTTGAGGAACTCTAACGCCTGTATTCTCCCACCACTACCAGGTTGACCATGTGCCGCACTAATAACCTGCCATGCTTCCTGCACTTGTGCGTCACGACGCTGCTGTTCAGTAGCAATAAATGTAATCGCACCAATCAGTACAAAGGGATTTATTATAATACCAATTAATCTTAAACGATTATTCCGCCTATACTCAATACTTTTTAGAATAAACACACTAGCACAATCTGACAGCGCAAAGAGTGCAGCTTGTTCCTTTTGAAACGTTTTAGCTTCGTTTAACTGTTTACCCCTAAGCAGATAATCCTTTAACTTCCCCCTATCTCTCCACTCATTAGCGAGTGCTTCTATTTTGCGGTGTTGCATCAACTTCTCTCGATTATTATCGACCCACTCTCGTAAGCGCTTCCATTCACGAATTAATGCTTCATGAACTACTTCTACTGTTTCTTCAGAAGTTTTATCATTACGTCCTGTCACGACTAAACGTGCTTCAGAACCCGCCAAATAAGTAACTAATTCCCAGTTCTGTCTTCCAATATCCGAAAGAGTAGCAACTCGCCTGGTATCTTCTGTTGCTTCACCCAATCTTACTAATGCCAGAAAAACTTGTTGTGCCTGCTGCTGTTGGGACTGGCTTAGTCTGGAATAAACTTGTTCAGCATGTTTAACTAGCGCTTGCTTTACACCACCAACTTCATCATACGCTTTGTGAGTCAGTTCGCCATCTTTCTGGTTATCCCACAATTGTGTTAAAGCAAATTCTAGTAAGGGTAAATTACCGGGTTCATCACCAACATCATCTAGTATTCTTTCAGCTAAATGCGTTTGTAATTGTACATTTAACTTTTGAGTAGGTTGTTCAATAGCTGCTTTCAATTCCTCTCGGCTCATCAAACCCAATGGTTTGTGGAGAAATTGTTGTAATGCGTCGCTGAATGGACGGTAAGAGAGGACATAGCCGTAGAAGTCAGCACGCAATGTAAAAACCAACGTTATGCTTTTCTGTTGAACTGCTGATAGCAAAGTATCAATGAAGCGCTGCTGTTCTTCCTTGTCAAGACATTGGGTATAAAGTTCTTCAAACTGGTCTACAACTAGCAAAAAACGTTTATTAGATTTATTTTCTAGGACTTGAGACGCCACTTGATGCAGCTTGACTTCGCCTTTTTTTAGACTTAGAGCTAATCTACCTACCTGAATTGCTCTTTCGACTTTATTAATATCTGGTTCTAATTGACGTACTAAAGCAAGAGCAAGTTCATCAAATGGTTCGCTTTTAGGACGCAATGATTCAATTAACCAAATTCCTTCTTCTCTCAATCTAGGGATTAATCCAGCAAATACAACAGAAGATTTACCACTACCACTAGCACCAATAACTGCAACCAATTGTTGGTGGTGAGCCATCTCAAACAACTCATGAGTAAATTTCTCTCGTCCAAAAAAGAACGCTGCATCTTTCTCACCGAAAGCCGACAACCCCAAGTATGGATTAGGAGGAATATCACCAGCTTCAAACTGGATATCAGCAGGATAAATTGATGTTGTTTTTAGTACTGGCGTTTGGTCTTCTTTTAATCCAACCAGTGGTATGCAAGCATACTCAAATGCATGATCCATTGTTTCGCCAGCACCAAGTGCTTCATAGAATGCCCTAGCAAAAGAGATTGCTGCTTGATCCCCAATAGCTTGATTCATGCCAATGACATACTTAATGTATTGGCTAATAGCTTGAGCCTGCATCTCTGAGTAGCAGGCATTCAAAACGACGCACTCAACCCCCTTAACTGCAAACAACTTAAACAGCCTAGACAGCGTTTCGTTTCCGACTGGTTTAGGTTGCCCCGTATCATCCTCTAGGACAATACTATCATTACCAGCACCATGCCCACAGAAATGTACTATTTGCGGTTTGTGTTCTAAGATTGCCGCGTAAAAGTCACGCTCGCGCACTGCCCACTCTTGCTCTAACTTAAACTGCTCTCGTTTGGAAGCACGTTGTAATCCAAGTTTAATTTCCCGTACCTCCTCATCTAGCCGTAGCCTTGCAGTATTTGCCGGATTTGCTGCCAGAATCAGGATTGTTTTGACCAGGGTGTTGTTACTCATGGCAGCATGCGCGATTTCATCAGCGAGAGGATTTCTACATATTCTCATAGGTGAAACTAAGATGAGCTTATGCACTACGCGATTTGACATTCATGTGCTTGAATTGGCTATTTGGAATGAAGGCAAAGCGCACGAATTGCTTGAGCGCGTATAACCCGTTTGGAGAGCGTAGGAGCGACTGCGCTTAGGTTCTCACATCCACACTTAGGGGTGCGATCGCTCTATTGCTTGGATACCTAGGTGTCCAAACGTGGAAAATGATGGCGGGGTAGGAGCGCGATCGCCATCTCAATAAATCCACAAATATAATAGTGATGCACCTCCCTTACAAGTAACTTGGCAGACACCGATCTAACGATTCGCCTTAAAGCCGTTGACCAAGGCGCTATCGATACACTTAATAATGCTTCTATTGGCTTCGGGGTTCTCACCGCTGCAGGCGTAGGATTGCCCATCTGCTAGACTGCGCTTCATAAGCGTACGTGCAGCACGCGCACCTCGCCAAACAATTAATTTATGGCTTCTCTTAAGACAGGGGAACGCGAGAGACTAGGTCGGACAACAGGGATAAGCAAGAGTATATTTTTTGGAAATAATTTACAAAAACTTGTATTTCCTTGCAATACAATGAGAATTAAAGTTCGTTGTATTAAGTTGTCAACTAAAAAAGTAGTCTAAACAAGCCTCTAGTAGCCAGTCCGGGAGCAGCGTGGTGTCAACAGCAGTTTTGATTGATTCTTACGAGATTCAGCAAATCTGGCAAAGAAAAGTCAGTCTATCATCGAGATTTGACGAAATTGCTGCCAGATTACGCAGGACAGCAAAAATTGTTAAACAGGAGTGGAATAATTTTCCGCCTGAAAGCCGTGAGCAACTAAAAGAACTTGCGTACTCCTTAGTTGAGCCACATGAAGGTCTACCCAATCTGAAGCGCACTATTTGGGTAGCAGGATATATGTTGTTCATAAGAGCAACTAATCAAACAGCAGAATTTCGCTCCTGCGTTGACGCTTTAGACATGCTAGTCAATAACATCTTGGATGCTGTTGAACAAGAAGATCCTAGTTATCAATCGGTTTTATCTGATACTCTAGAACAATTGTACTCAGACAAGGTACAAGGAAAAGTGCTAGAGGCGGAGGAAACCCGTGAGTGGCTGCGAAAATTATAAAATAGTGGTCTTGGATAGATTTGAAAGTAGCCTCCAGAAGCTAAAGAAAAACCATTATCGCAAAAACGAAAGAGCTAAGAATTCTTTTTTGAAGTTGATTGAGTATTTCATCAGTGAACTCCGCAAGAATCCTGGCTCTTGCCCACTTTCAGAAGATGAAGGTTTTCCAAAAGGCTGCCATCAACTAGTTTTTAAGTTCAGGAAAATCAAATTCGACATGCCTGAGTTGCGAGGTGCTACTCAATGCGGTCGCTTAATTTATGTCATTCACGAGGAATTGTGTACCGTCTACTTAGTGTGGGTATACACTCACAAAGAGTTTCGCAAACGACCGCATGATGACGAATTAAGAAGAGAGTTTGCAATTATTCAGCAAGACGTTGAATAAGCGCCAATCTTGAGATTAAACCCTGTGTTAAGCAACAGGCGATCGCGCTCAGGAACCGTCATTGAGACAAATGTGGGATACTTGATGTCGGGCTTACTGGCAGCAATTTTAGTCAAAAAAGTGATAAGTGGTTAGGCGCAATAAATTAAGTAGCGATCGCACATCTAGCAGGTACTCTCGCCCCCAACGCTGTGGTTGCCGCCGTGGGTGACTATGCCAATTTCACGTTTGCATTGCGTCAAGACAAGCGTAGAGAAATTTATTAATGCGATTAATTACAAGTGGAAGCCCCACGGGTACGAGGAAAAGATAGCATCGGAAAGCTTGCAGAATGCTAGTGCCTACAGTAATACCCCAGTTAGTGTTGTGCCATCCTACTTTGAACTTATAAAAGAAGCGCTATCCAGTGATGACGGGGATTTCATTAGGGCGGCGACAATGAAAATAGTTCCGAGGTGCAACGAGAATGAAGAATTTTTTGGCTTTGACTTTGCAAAAAAATGCTTTGAGGTTGCGAGTAAGAACCCTAAGTCTATACTGATTAATTCGGTTGAAAGCTTGGTCAAGCGGTTTGGGGATAAATGGGGAGTGGTTATAAATGATGAGGGTCAAGTAGTGGCAGTTTAATCATCATCAAAACTTGCACCTGGGAATCGCACAACGTTCCCTTGAGCGAGCAATTTTCGCATTTGCATCTTTCCGTTCTGAGTATCCCCCGGAAAATGCCGTGCTGTCGCGCTCCGCAAGTCGTCCTTTCCACACCCTGGACAACCGACTCTCTTGTGAGTTAAAAGGGATGAGGTTCGCGCAAGTCGCGATTCGGAGAGCGCAAGCTTGGGGTTCGCGCATCCACAGAGAACTACGGCAGCGCTTATAAGCGAGATGGCTTATAGCAGGTATATTTGGTGACTCGATTATGGGAAAACAAGCTAAACAGAAAGCTCTCCGTCGCCGCACAACAGGCAATCCATGGACAGCAGTAACAGAATATTTAAGCAATTTTTATCAGCCTAGTAGTGTATTCAGATTGAAACATCTCTTGCTTGCACAGCTTGTGAACAATTCAGGAGTTTCACTGGATATGACACAAAACGTCCCAGATGTAACAGAATCCGGAGAATTATTTTACAATCCTGGAGCTAGTGTGTGTGGGCTAAGTATTGAAGAAATATTAGAGTACGTTAATCCAGAAGAAATAGGAGAACACAAAGTGTTGGTTTTAAGAGATTGCAGTGATACCAAAAAAGCATTGCTAATATTCTTTCCTCCAAAATACTTAACTATGGATTTTTGTCATCCCTAAAACGGACATAAACTAATATATTATTTAATTAATAATTTATTAAATATAAATAATAAAGGTTTGCGTCCGTAACTCGGATAATTCACGTCGGACACAACCAACCGAAGCAAGTGTGAATATGGAAGGTGTATTCTCAAGACAGCAAGCCTTGGACTTAACTGGACTAAGTTCAGGGCAACTTAGCCGTCTAGATAAATCTGGTATTGTCGTACCTACTAAACTAGGTGGTAACAGTCATCGTCCAACTGTACTTTATAGTTTGAGCCAAGTCTGGGAGCTTAAAACTATCGGTGTTCTGAGACAGAAACTATCTATACAAGAGATCAACTTGGTTGTTGAGTATCTCCGGAAAAACAACTTCGAGCCAACCCTTTTGGGCAAATACTTAATTTTTTGCAATCTTCAGCTTTACTGGATTACCCCAGACGAATTAGGCGCAGCAGTCATTGAGAGAATTGGTAAAAACAAAGGTATTGTTGTTTTAAAAGCAGTTCACCCAATTGGTGAGTCAATTCTTAATGTGCAGTGCGAGGCTGATAATCGTCAATCATGGGATTCCAGTCAATCGTCTAAAAAAATCACTCTTCAGAGCGACCAAACTTCAGTAAGATAACGAGAACTTCCTTGTATTGCGAGCAGTTTTCACGTTGGCGATCGCCCTTTTATCCTTTTTACGGCTATCCCTAAAACGGACACAAACTTATATATTATTTAATTCATATTTTATTAAATATAAAGTAAATAATAATAATAAAAGTTTGCACCCGTGAAAAGGATAACCCAGGCGTTACTTATCCTGACTCTGTATCTTGAAAAACTTCTATTTGAAAATTTAAAACAGAATTATCCGGCGTGTTTGCTTCTTCGACTACCGCGAGGGCATACTTTTTGAGCATTTCAAAAATAGGGCTTTTTAAGTTTTCTTTAGCAACAGCATAAAATGCCTCACAAAGTAAGAGTCGTGACTTCCTCGCATCTCTTTTGTCGTCTTCAATCTCTTTTCTTCTTTGTTGTATAAGATTCCTCTGTAGCTTTTTTATTCTTAGACAGTTTGTCGCTTTGCTATACCATTCGGCATTGGCATACTCTCCGGCTGTTTGCGCTTTTACTTTTGCTTGACGTAATTGTGTTTCCAAGTCCAATATTTGAGTTGCTACAACTATTTCTATATTATTAAGCGCTTCTTTGCTGCATTCATTGATATTGACGATTTGCTCTTCATCTCGCTGTTCACCTACTCGGACTTCCAAAAGATGTTGTTTGCGTTCTTCTAATTTAACCATCTTTTTGTTTTTCAATTAAAATTAATCTGAATTCGTATTCGTCTGGAAAGCTTTTAGAAAACTTTTTATTTTCCATCAGTCGTGGTATGTCTATTGAGCAAAGTACTACGGGAACGTGGTAATGCTGCCTAGCGTTCCAGATACCAAGAATATCTTGAGTCGCGTCCTTCAAGAAAAAATATTCAAAGTCTGCTGGAACAACATCTAATGGCGGCACGACTAAAACGCAAGGGTTTTCTAATTCCAACTTCCCTACATTAAAAGTCTGAAGAAGCTGTTGATAAACCAAAGTATTTGAATGAAGTTGGGCATCAAAAAGCTTTTCTAGTTCGTCCAGCTTTGCTTTTCTAGGTTTTCCGTACTCAGGATCTAAAAATTTTCTTCTTTTGCTCTCACCCATTTTTGAACTTTTTAAGTAAACCATGCTTTTGTAGCACAAACACTGTAAAGCGTCGAGTTCCGATCGTATTCACCCGCTGTCTTCCGCCGTCGTGGGTGACCATGCCGAGCAAATCGTTTGCGTTGCGGGAATATCCAAATCGACCGACTAGGTGCGCCTTATCAAGGAGTCTCAATTTTATCCCAAGTTTTTTAATGCGCAAGTTTTTCCTTGTGGGTCAGAACCCCGATAATAGTGTTTACGACGACGTTTACTTTCACCCATAATTACCTTAATGTTGAACAGTGTAGGAGATAGCCGAGGATACCATCCTAAAAGTCTTGGGGCCTTACGAAAAGCCAATGAAGATCGGCATCAAAAAGCTTTAGAGCAGCACCGAAAAGGAACGCGAACCACAAGGCTTGCTAGTGTGTGCCTAAAGCTGGAGACTTTTGAAATTATTGAAGAAATGCAGGATGCTTGCCCAAAGCATGCACCACGTGGAATGGTAGTTGATGAGGCATTTTCTTTGATCCGAGAGCTAGGTTTAGAAGGTCAACTCAAGTCTCGGATCAAAAAACCTTACTTAAGGAGATCCGATTACATGAAATTTTCGTTGGATGGGTAATTCGACCAACTGGGCACTCAGAAGCGTGGAGAGATTTCTTTACAAGTGAGGGGTGCGATCACGGACAGTAAATTACCGAATTTGGCTGTGGTTCGATGTCCGCCACGCTCCACCAAGCCTCACATGAGTCGCATTGGAAATGATACAAATGTTCTAGATGTACAATCACGGGCGTGTATAAAATATAAATGTGGGTGAAAGTCGGCTTCATGTCGTGTGATTAGGCGGATAGCCTGATACTAGCCCACATTTTCACGTATTCGTCTGTAGGAGCATAACTGCTGCATTCCTCATAAAGAGGGGTTGTATTGGGCGATCGCATCCCAAAAATATAATGGACACCAATTGCAAACGTAAATCAAGGCGACAAAGACATCTTGGCAAAACCCGTCTTAGTAAAACTCAGTTAAGAAGACTGGACGCCAAACCCCGGTAAACCATATAGGCTTGCCGGGGTTTGCGCAAAGACATAAATTATACATAATTCATGGAGGGTGAAGGCGATCGCGGCGGATGATAAGCATGCCTTGGTATTGCCCCAGAGAACAGGGTTGATTAACGCGCACTTCAACGCGCACTTCGGTAATTTAAACGCGCAGGTGATATGGCTTAATACTCAGCCACTTTTTTAGCCACAGCGATCGCAGCCGAAACCCAAGCCGATCTAATTTGTTCTGGCAGTTCCTCCCAATCAGGCATTGGCAGCCCTTGGTAATTCTTGAAATCCGTCGTTTTTCCGTAAGCCTCATAGCCAGTGCGACCGAGATCTATTGCCTTAGTTACTAGTTCCGGAATTTCCATTGTCTCTCTTTGGATGTAAAATTTGTTTCAGCAACGACTATAAAGCAGATATTGTATGCCTCAAGAATAAGACTACGATCCTAGACTAAAAGAAGCAATGGAGAAGGCTGAAAAAATTTTCTCCGAGTACGAGGTGGCTTACTTGTGCATCATGTCTAATAGAACCCATACGGAATACAAGTGCGATTTTCCAAAATGGTCTTTAATCCAGAATGATGAAGGTGGCGTGAGGGTTAAAACAAAAGCGTCCGATCCAGAGTTAACTAACTCTAGTTTCCACTTGCTGTTGAGCATTCGAGATCTCGCTGGCATATTTTACATGAATTTCCAAAAAGTTGTGGAGTCTCTGAAAGATAAAATCGAGATAGATCATGAACCATTCGGAGGTAGTAAAAAAGCTTCGACAAATAGAAAATTGCCAACAAAAGAGAAACTAGCCCGAGCGCTAGAAGCTGAAAATGACCCAAGACTAGCACTTCTGATTTCCCGCGCAAGACAGGGATACTACGACGATTACGAGTCAGAGTTAATAGCTCCTACCGTTACTTTAGTGGCAGATCTTCGGGGTTTAGGGTTTGAAGAACTTGCCAAACGTGTCATAGATGGAGAGTTTGACGGAACTGAGGAAGAGTCGAAAGCATGGTTTGAGGAAGAGGGCAGGCATTATCTATTGTCTGAATTTGGATATCAAGCACCGAAGAGAGATAAGTCGAAGGGTTTTGGTTGATCCAAAAAAACATGATTGGTAGAATCAGTAAACGTAAGTCAAGACGACAAAGATACCTTGCTAGAACCCGATTGAGAGCGCTGGACGCCAAAGTACTGCAAGCCATAAGAGGAAACATTATGTGGTCAATGTCTACGTGGTCCGGTACTCGTTGTCCTGGGTGCGGCATTCCAGTTCGTCCTCATTGGTTGACGGATAATTCAGGTGAGCTTATTATGTCTGGACAAGTTGTAGGTTTCATTGATGGTTTTGGCGCTGCATGCGATTATGTGAAGAATTGTCCGGGAGAAAGAGAGTGGTGCTAGGTGCGATGTTCCAGGAGTGTTGCCAACGTGTGAAAGGATGCGGCATCTTTTGGTTCCCATAGTAGCGAACATAAATGCCTTTACCATGTGAGAACTCAAACTATTTTGGGGCAGGCGCACAAACTGAGAGTGTAAGACCTGCGCCGTTCTGTTTAAAGCTTTGCAGGACATGGGTTTTTACAGGCGCACAAGTTGAGGCTTCACGTGATCGCCCCATCATAGGCTTGCCGGAGTTGGCGCAAAGACATAAATTATACATAATTCCTGGAGGGAGCTACTGAAATCCGGATCACGCCTGACATCAAAAGTACTTTAATGCTATGTTGTCAACGTTCGTAAGAAGAAAGTTGGTGGAGGGTGAAGGCGATCGCGGCGGATGATAAGCATGCCTTGGTATTGCCCCAGAGAACAGGGTCGATTAACGCGCACTTCGGTAATTTAAACGCGCAGATGGCTTAATACTCAGCCACTTTTTTAGCCACAGCGATCGCAGCGCGTACAAATGCCGATCTAATTTGTTCTGGAATTACCAAACATGCGAGTTGCTGCGTTGGTCGTCCTTGATCGTCCATAAACTCTAACCTTTCTCCATAAGCCTCATAGGCAATGCGACCGAGTTCTACTGCTTTGATTGCTAGCTCGTCTACTTCCACTGCTTCTCCTAGGAGCGAAATTCGCTATTCTGTTTCAAGTAGCAATTATAAGGCAAGTATTACATGTCCCACCAAGACCAAGATTACGATCCAAAGCTAAAAGAAGCGATGCCCCAATTCCTCGCTGCACATAAATGCTCGCATTTTAAAAACAGCGAAAACATAGCTGGCTTGTGTCCGTCACCAAGATGATTTTTTTAGTCAAACACTTCACCCCAGAAATTGTATTTGATTCAAGGATTGAGCGACCAATAGACTGTCGTGCGTTAATAATCGATAACGCATTTATTGGCATATTATGTGGGTTCTTGGCAACTTTTGGTGATCTAGGTTGAGGTAAGGCAGAAGGCAGAGGGCAGAAGGCATTCGGGAAGAAAGAAGGAAAATACCCGAATTTCTTATGGTACAAGGGTTTCAAAACTTCAGCATAGCTGCCTCCTGCCTTCTGCCTTAAAACCCAAATCTTGTGTTGATCACCAAAATTGGACAAGAACCATTATGTGATTCTCCTGAAGGAGCATGCTTTATCAATGCGTTGGATTTCTACCAACTGCAAAAATCACTCTGGACTTGCAACACTTACCGATTTACATTTCCGTGCCTTATATCAGCAGCTTTGGCTGCGGCTCAGGGGAATGAGGAGTTGGCAAAAAGGGTTATTGATGTCTGGAAGTTTAAAAGCTAAAATTTGACACTCCCCTTGCCTTTAGGCAAGGGGAGTGTCAAATTTTAGTTTAGGCAAGCATTGTAGAACTGAAACAAGCGATCGCGCTACACTGAGGCATCGTTAATCCTTAGCCACCGCATATCGAATATTCCTATGAAAGAAGCATTGAGTTGGAAACGTCTGGAAGAAGACTTAAGGACTCAAAACTTAGAAACCGAACTCGGACTGATGACTTTGGAGGAGTTGGGACAGAGCGATCGCGGAACGCACCATTTTACAACAATGCTTGCTCTAGGCGAACATAACGGATTCTTGAATTTGATTCCAGCGTACTTTTTTGGAGAGGAAATAGCTAAAGCTGAGATAGAGCTTTGGTTGGAAGCAGCAGAGAAATTCATACAACACACGCAGATCGGTAGTTTAAACCTTCATCTTCGTGCAGAATATTTACTGCACGGGAAGCACTGCATGGTGACTAGAGGGATGTTCTTTCTGAATTCCAAGTCTTATGGGTACTTTTTTAATGTGATTACTGGTAGAGAATTGAACTTTGTGCTGACTGTTGATGAAGGTGATTGTTTTCCCCGATTCTTTATGCAAGAAGAAGTAGCAATTAACAATGCAGAAACTTGGTTAATGCGCGTTCATCAAAAGGCTGAATTCAGTGCGTGGAAAAAGATTTAAGCTAGTATTGCATTCGTTTCTATACCCACCATAATTACCTTAATGCTGTACATGCTGCAAAAAAATGAAATTTTTAGAACACGATTTAGGCGAAGCTAAAATTCACCAACTGATTTTAGCTTTTGTCGAAGGAAGTGATTCGGCGGAAGCTACAACAGAAGAGATACAAGCCTTTATTGATTGGTGTGAAGAAGTTGTTTTAGATTATCATCTAATAAAACTTTCTGCGGCGGGAAAGATGCTAGTTAAAAATCAAAAAGAAAATTATTATTTCAGGACAAAAAATAGCGTATTCATTCCCAATCCTGATAATTGACTGTACTTCCGTCTTTATTTTTCGCCGTACTCATTCATGGTGAAAAACAATTTCTTCCTTATCGTTTTAGCAACCCTTGGATTCTCTGTTGGCGGGAGTGCCACTGGCTCAAGTTTCCTTTTATCCGCACAATTAGAGCAGATGGCATGACCAGCAATAAAAGTTTTAGGAATTGAAACTTTTTTGCAAAACCAGCATTCGTAGTTTTGGGAACCTGGGTAAATTATAAATCTGTTGGATGTTGGCATATTTAAAAAAATCGCACTTCCTTCAGGGTAGAGTGCGAGAGTCTTTTATCTAAGGTGTGATTTAAGTGTTAGTTCAATGATTCATCAGAGATGGTTTTAAGCTAACTAATAAATTAATAAATGTCAACGGAAATCGTATTTCAAAAAATAGCGACCAGCCGTAGTGCATGAGCGACCGATCGCCTAGACAACTAGACAAGAGGAAAATCTAAACCCTAGGTGGACGCGGGGGTGCCAGTAGCTGGGGGTGCAACGGGAGTGCCTGCGCTTGAAGTGCTTGGGGGTGTTACAGCGGCAGCCTTTAATGAGACTTGTTTAAGCTGATCTTTCAAGGTTTGTGCTGCAGTCGTAATAGATGCTGCAGTGGTAGTGTCATCTACGGACGACGCAATCTGTGCGGTCTGAGAATCTAATTGCGAGGTCAGGGTGCTACATTGCTGAGTTAATTGGGCAATTTGTGCTTGATCGCCGGCTTCTGTATCGAATAACTTATTTGTAATCTGCGCATAAGTACTTAGGGTACTCAGAAGGTCTGATAGAGCATCAGCAGTTTTTGTCATTTTTTTGTAAATATATTATGCAAATAAAGTTTACGCTTAGATCTTTTAAATAGACTTCAGTAAAAATACGCAAAACAATTTTATTCCACATATGGAGGTGGACACTTAAGATTTAATTTTTCTTCAAGCAAGGATAATCTACGCTTGACGATCGCCTCGGATTCAATCTGCTGAACTTGTGCGCCCAAACGCCATAGACTTGAGTGAAGATGGTCGATATCTTGTCTTAGAAGTGAGATCGCTTCCAGATTGGATTTTACCGTTGCTTCTAGATGTACTAGTGCGTGTTCTTGTTTATCTAGCGCAGCTGCTATTTGCTCTTCTTTGCGTGCTGCACTCACTTGCTCTAATTGCTGCTTGTCACCACTCCAGGATATCCAGACTGCTAGCACGGTTACCAAAAAGCTAAGAATTCCAACCGTTTGAATAAAAATGTTCCAAGTATTTTTTGATATATAAATATTAAATATTAACTTAGCAAACCACATATTAATTGTTGAGAAAATCAATGCACCAAAGAAAAAAAAGAGATACTTTTCATATTTATTAAGTTGAAGATAAAGTCTCTTTCTCCTCTTCTGAAACCTCTCTTTCAAATTCATATTTTAGCTCCACTTTGTCGCATCCCAAATAAGCCACGTCGCCATGAGCAAGAGCAGCAAATTCTACTCTTCTACCATTCAATTGTACGCCATTAGTGCTTTTGTACTGCCCCCACCCATCAATCAGATGATAACCATTTTCGTAGAATAGAACGCAGTGAAAGCCTGATAGATGGCGACTAGTTTGTGGCAATACAAGAACTGTTGTTGGGTCACTAAAAGCGAGGGATGCCTCGTAGCATCTCTCGCTCGAACGCCCAATTATATAATTTCCTAAGAGTGCAAAACGCTTACAATAAAGTGTCTCGCCTGATTCGGAAACCGTAATAGTTAGGTAGTGTTTCACGGTTCTTCCTGAACAGAGCTTCGGGTATCTTTTTGGATTGAAATGCTATCCCCTTTAGCATTTTGGGCTAGACCCGAAGCACCAGCGATCGCAGTCCCAGCCAACCCAAGCCCAGCAGCCGACCTCGCATCACTAAGATTGGGCGAGATTAGTACCGATAGCCCAATCAATCCACCAATAGCCGCTAGGCATAGAGGAGTTATTGCCTGGATCTTTTCCGGACTCATTGTGCTACCCCCAAGTATTTCTTCAGTGCTTCTGCACGATTCAGCCAGCCTTCGAGGAAGCAAGCTTGGCTGCCACGTCCCCAGTTGTGATAGCAAAGTTCACGATTCTCAAAATAATTTATCAGTAGTCGGTTCTCGCCATCCGGCTTGCTTAGCCAGTAAGCAAGTTCGTTGAGAGTCTGATGCCCGACAATACCGTCAGCATCCACTCCTAGACATTTCTGTAGGGTCGAGACTCCGCGACCACTATTTACTTGCCAATCGAATACGGCGATCGCTACTCTCCTCGGCATTTCATTGCACCAAGCGCCTAGCCAGTACTTGTGCCTGTAAATATCCTTTGCCTCATCTAAAGTCATGTACCGAACACTTTGAGTGTCAAGTCCTTTGTTGCGACGATACTGGTCATACTCCTCGTGGATTATCCCGTAGTTGGTTTCCCCTCCCGTGTCCGTAGGGTCGTTGGTGTATCCTCCTTCAAAGTCAAGCACCAATTTGAGTGCATCCTGGTAGTCTTGGTCTGTCGCCGGTGTATACGTGGTAGCGGTAATAGTCATTGTACTTAAGTGTTTTTTTACATTTGTTTCAGTAATCTAATACTTCCCTTTCCGAATGAATTTTTTGCTATCCTGAAATAATTCGGGAATTCCGAGGACTTCCGTGGAAACAGAAGTAGACCGCTATCCAATCTCTGAATTGCTTGCCAGGTATAGCGTTGGCAAGTCAAAGCTGTACGCCGATTACTTAGGACAATGCAAGGTTACCCCTGTGAAAATTCAAGGGAGAGCATATATTTCTCTTGAGGATTTAAAGCGGCTGGATGAATATCACGCAGCTGCTGGAAAGGGAAAAGATGCTCTAGCCCAGTTCCTTGCCGAATTGCCTGAGAGTGACAATCATATAATAGTTAGCCGTAGCCACTTGACATTCATATCGCAGGAGGCGTCATTGTGTTTGAATGCGATCGCACTTTATTACAAAATTACTTGCCTCTCTCAAAAAATTCTGCTGACAATCCCTGAAGCGGTTATGGTATCGGGCTTGTCAAAGGCTGGCATAATGAAATCGCTTCATACTGGGGAATTACCAGCGATCAAGGAGGGGGGGAAGTGGAAAGTGCGCCCAGAGGATTTACGGGAATACGTGGGTAAAAAAATTGACAAAATCTCTCAACTTAACTAGGCTTGATTTACCAAAACTTTTACACCCTGGTATTGTAGGGCGATCGCACTCTCTTAGTTAGGTGCGATTTTTTCATAAAAAATGGGAGCTTTAAGCCCCCACAGTCTCCATTCCATTACGCTTGAACAGACACAGAAAGAAATTTATTAAATTTTTTATTTATAGCAGCACATCCAATATATTCGCATCACTTGAAAGCCGCAAGCCCGAAAAGTAAAAAAAGTATAGTATCTCTCACAAGCAAGAGATGTTATTAAGATTTGTCGTCACGATTTTTAGCTGTAATAAGGGGGAGTGGGGAGTGGGGAGTGGTTCGTCAGGCTAATCTTCAAGCACGACGTAGTTAGGAAAATCCTTGTAGATTTGCGAATACCCCTCGGTCACGAGCGTGATAATACGCTCTTTTTTGATATCTTCACCCCACAACCGTACTAACTCGCGAAACTCTCCGGGGGAAGTTTCCCCCGGAAGATTTCGCAGCTTGTACGCGCGAGTTGTTCACAGCAAAGAAACAGAAAGTCCGTGATGGCTGGTCCTTCCAATCGATTTGATAAAGGTTTTTATATTGCATGTTTTATCCATAGTAAGCGTAGCGATCGTCAAATTCCTCTTCCTCGTCTTCTTCTTCGTCTGCGAACTCTCCTACAAAAGCGTCCCCGCAATTTTCGCATAGCCCTTCAACTCCGCCATAGAAGCGAGCGAATTCAAAGCGTTCTACACCTCCCCAAAAACCACCGCAGCCCCAACAAAATCCATACGAGGCAGCGTGTTTTACGCAGTAATAGTAGTCTGGTTTTTTGTTCTCGTTATCCGGCAGAAAACACTCTACTCCGTCACTGTCACACAAATCGTGCTGGCACTTCATGCTGATACTAAAAGATTGTATTGTTTCAAGTATTTTAAAGCAGTGGGCTTGGAACATCCGATCAAAGCCATTGCTTGCCGTACTGTCATTGGTTCAGTACATTTTTCTAAAAATTTCGCTTCGTAGTCGAAACTATTCGTGCTGCGATTAAAGCGTTTTGGCGGGTTTTGAGCAAAAATAGCAGCAAGCTGATGTCTATTTGTAATTTCTAGTTTTTTAAATATTTTGTTAGCTACATAATTATTAACCGTGCCAATCGAGATTTGCAATTCATTCGCAATTTGATTATTGGTCATCCCCTCAATTACAAGAAGACTGATGGCGTACTCTCGTTCAGTTAATGTCTTTTCCATTGGTTAATCGTTCTTCAATAATGCGGACTAGGTTACCAAATATCAAGCTATTTGCAAAGCCATCTGCCTCGTTAAGATTTGTAAACACAATACACAATTTTATACTATTGACTCAGCATCGTTTAAGATTAAGCGACAGGCTTCATACGGCTCTACTGCTGAGGCGTTTATGGTGTAGAGTGTTTGAGCCTGTTCAAAGTTTCTGACTGGGTGTTAATTATAATACAAGCGTATTTTTAAGGCATCTTTTTGGGGGAAGTTTCCCCCAAAAAGATGCCGCGCTTCACGTGTCTGCTGTGCCTCAAGTGCGATCCCTTCAAACAATGTCAGATACCCCCTCTCGAAGACCCTCCAGTCTCCGAACACCAAGGAAAAATCTTCTGGATTCAGATCGCGATCTGGCAAGTTTTCCCAGATATGATCGAATAATGCGTTAACAAAAATCGCTAAACCCTTGATTTGGGTTGATGATTGTCGGGATTCAAAGCGATGACCTTTGAGACAAATATGAATACTGGGCATTACTGAACTAATGGAAAGAACGTTAAATGAATCAACATATGTTGTTGCGAGTCTTGTGGCAAAAGGGATGACCAACAAGCAAGTAGCAGATACGTTAGGATTGTCGGTTAGAACAGTACAAAGCTATTTAAGTTCCGAGATATTTCCAACACTAGAAATTAATAGTAGAAGTCAACTTGTAGCAATTTTTGCTCAAAACCCACCAAAATGCCTTAACCGTGTTTCTGGCTGGGAGTACAAAGCGAAATTTTTAGAAAAATGTACTGAACCAATTACGGCGAAACAAGCGGCAAGTTTGCTTGGGTGTTCGGAAGCTACCGCTGGGAAATATTTGAGACAACACAATATGTCGTCACGTCGTCGTACTTGTAAGGTTACACATGAGAACCAAACGCGAACGCTATCTGAATGGGCTGTCATCACTGGTATCCCTAGAGCAACTCTTTGGGAGCGGATTTGCGATCGCAAATGGGATATTGAAAAAGCACTAACTCAGTCAGTGAACAAAAAATTCTGGGCAAAGGAAAAGCGCGACTGCTAGAAGCTAACTACCAAAAATCAAGGCATTAACAAAGCTATCTTCTTGACTCTCCACATACACATTGCTATCGAAGATCGCCGCAAAATTACCAGAGAACTCGGTGATACATGGCGGCGACGCATGAGAGATGGTAGTGATTTGATTCCCATCGTAGGCAAACGCATAAGCAGCTCGATAATTAGCCGATGGGAAATTACCAGAACTTGAAGGTGCGATCGCAACGGTTCCAGCAGCAAACAACGAAAAATCAGTTGAGGCGGACGGCAGGTTACTCACCACAGTACCCTTTGACCAATCAGTAAGTGTGAACTGCTGTGACGATCCGGCGATGACTGCATATCCAGAAAATGAGCGAATCTCTTTAGTATCAAGCCTTTGCAAAAAGATGATGACAAACGATGGGTTGAACAATCCATTGTTTGAAAGGGCGATCTCATCCGGGTAATCCCCACGCACCGTCCCATAACCATTACTATCGCATGGATAAGAAAGAGTCAGGGTTACACCAGTGCTAATTGCCACTGCATTACTCCACTGTCCTGCTGCACTGGTTCCCGCAGCCGTCCCCACCAGCGCCCGTAATGCTTCGCTTGCGGACGGGGTATAAGTCGGGGGTTCCGTAAAAACAGCCCCGTTGCCATTAATCACAACTTGTTGCAGCGCAGTATTAGGTGATAATCCCCCAAACGTGCGGCGTGGCTTCACGGGAAAATCGTAGCTACCTACAAGCGCATTCCCTGAGAGAATATCATACGAAAGTCCTGTGTTTGGCACTACGCGGTATCTATCAGCCTCCGCGTAAACTACACCCTCAGGAATCAACTTGCCCAACGGGTTATAGTCACCCGACTGAGTGCGAATAACGGGTATCACGCCAATGACCGACTTAGGCGTCATTTGATTATTTAACTCAGCAGCACTAAAGTAGGGTTTTACTCCAAGTGCGATCGCCTCTCCTGGCTGCAAATCGTCAGGCGTCACGAATGGCGTAGAAACATTGGGCATCCACTCGTAATAAGCACCAGCCGTTAAGAACTCTCTACCACTACTATCAGTTAGACGAATACTCCCGTCTTGTCCCACGTACCCCAAGAAGCGCACTAGAAATAGTCCGCTAAGTAAGTCTGGGCTACGCTGGTTGTTGTATTCCAGTTCAATCCCAAACTCTGTCCCAGCAGGCAATACTACGTTGTCGTCGTTGTAAAGCCAGTATTGTGCTTCCCAATTTGGCAGTACTTTGGCATTACTGGCTGGTTGTCCTGGGTAAGGGGGAGTGGGGATTGTGGTCACGGGATTGATGCTGACGATAGGGCGATCGCTTCCCACTCCCGTCGTAGTATCTGATACGCATGTACTAGCGCTGCCTATTCTAACCCATTGACCAAAATCAGCTGCTATTGTGTCCACGTCTACAGGCAGGCTGGAATCAGCCCGATACTCAAACCATTTTGCCTCACTCGTTACCCACCGCGCTTGACCATCTAGTCTATCCAGCCCAGTGGGGAGATCATTGAGTGTGGCGACGGTCGGGGCTAGGGCGATGTGGGCATCTCGAAGAAGTGCGATCGCTGTCGGCAATACTGTTTTTACTGATTGGGGACTTATTCCCGGTCCATATTGATAGCCTGGTATTCGGGCTATTTGTACAAATGTGCTAGGGTCTGGTGTTGTGCCAGCGCTGAGTACAAAATAGTGAATATCCCATCCTGGTGATACTTCAGGGATGGTAATTGTGATTTGTTGGTTTGGGGTGTAGGCGATCGCGCCACTGACTGAAGGAATATTGAATCCAGCGCGATTTTGTAGCTGGAAGCCAAAGTACAAAGTTCCAGACGACGAGAAGTTACCACCGTTTGAAACTTGTGCGTTCCAACTCGGACAAACCTGTCCTACCCCTGCATATCGCGCCAGTATCATAAACTCAAAGTTCCATCACTACCAAAATGAAAATTCATATAGTTATTTTTAGCAATTGTATTCCAGCTAGCTATTTCACTATCAGATGGTTTAATAGACAAACTATTTATAATTGCATTCCAGGTTGCACTAATAATGCCTAAGTTTTGATTGGCTGAAATACATAAAGTTTCTAGTCTTGATATTAGTACAGGGGCTGGACAACTCGAAACTATTCTTAAGTATCCACTATCTACTAGAAAATCTTTATTAAAGCTCAGCCAATTGGGTTGTGGTGTGGGCGGGGGTGGAACTAAATCAGGTCTATCTCTCAATTCTACACTCAAGTCTTTTCCATTTGCCCAGGTATCCCAAGCTGCCTTGATAGAGTCATGTGTGGGCTGATAGTCAATCGTATTCCAGTCGATTGATTTAGTTGTGGGGTTCCACGGTACTAAGGCATAATAATCATTTACTTGAATATGAATAGTATTTGCTTTTCCAGCAGAATCATAGCTGATATCAATCATTTCGCTTGTCTGCCATAAACAACTAAAGATGTATAACTTAATAATCCTGGTGAGCCAGCAGATCCAATATAGAAAACTAATTGTGTATAACCTGAATTGATAACATTATAATATTTATTAATAGATTGTGTTTGCGTGATTCTGTTCGTCCCTAGACTGGATGTATTGTACTGTAATAATGCAGCGTCTGTTACTCCAGGACCAACCATTTGGATAATTATAGTATAACAATTAGAACTATTATTAGTACCATTTATTTGGATACTATATTGAAGGTTTTCCAGAAATATATTTTGTGTTTGTTCTAAGTCAACACCTTGGTGTAATTCTTCTACATAACTTGTAGTGTCATAAAAATTGTAATAGTTTTTACTTCTGAATATCTCTCTTCGTTGGCTTAACCAATAGGTACCGTTCCAAAACCAATTTTCGTTAATATTATTAGAACTATCTCGCTCTACCCATGTATCTCCGCTATTGGGATTTGTAGGCATTGTTTGCTGATCATAATAAGTAATCTTATTCCTAACAGTATTACCATTACAACTGTAAGGAACTAAGTCGCCAGTAAATGGGTTAATGACAAACCTCATGGTTGACTTCGAGATAGGATTTATGATATTTTCCGTGTTAGGCATTTTTTCAAGTTGTATTTTAAACGAGTTTTAATCTTAGCTTTGAGACTGTATAGGGCGGCATTTTCACTCTTCGGAAACTTCCCCCGGAAAATGCGCCGAAAAGATGCCGCGCCAAATTAACAGAGGATTTCTTCTAGCTTAAAATTACTTGCCAATAATGCGATCGCCTCTTCCAAACTCTCCTCTGGTAAACGCACCACCAGAGCAATTAGTCTTTCTCTTGCACTCTTTTCTGGCATGGCGACGGTCTGAGAAGATGGTAATTCCTCAGAAGCGCCAATCAATTCATTGCGGAAGAAGGGGTAAACCTCACCTTCGGGCGTTCTGCACTGATAGCAATCACCAGATTTCACCTCTACTAGTTCTACGATTTGCCCGTGATAAGGAATGTCAGGGCAGGCAACCTTAAATAAGCGCTTTTCTTGTTCAGCCGTCGGGCAGGCAGCATCTTCACCTGACCGACTGGCCAAGAAAGGCGCACCAATGCTAGTGGTATCCTGTTTATAAGGCTTACCATTTCTAATGACCTCACGCGACGCGCACGTCGCAATTTCCCCATCACTCTCAAGCTTCTCGCGCCAGCGGCGAACAGTGGTTTCATCTACGCCACAGTGTTCGGCAAGTTGACAGTTACTTTTGGCTATTCCATAGGGATGCTTGAGGGAGCCAATTACAGCTCGTTGTTTGTCAGCATTGCTACGTTTCAGTGCCAGATGTTGGTTTACGCAGTAGCTGTGCCACTGTGCGTCGGAGAGAGTGCCTGCTCGAATTACTGCTTTTATCTTATCCTTTGCCCTAGCTTCATAAGCAGCGTCGCGATGAAACCCATCACAAAGCCAGTAGTGCTGCCCGTCATAATAGGCGAGTACCGCTGGCAGTTCTTCTCCCCTGTCTAGGGAGTGGATCAAATCTTGAATGTGGTCTTGGTCAAGTGTCTCCCTTGGTTGAGTCCCACCGTCTTTTTTGAGTTTTGCTCTCTCAATTTCAATTGGCTTGATATCCATTTCTTAATAAGGAATTTAATATAGCGATCGCTTCTTGAATTAGGCTATCGGTAGATGAAAGCGAAATATGAAGGGCTTTCGCTATAGCTTCCATTTGCTTGCCCAGAAAATAGTGTTGGGCTAGAGCATATCTTTGTCTAGAATCAAGCTTTGCCATTGCCTGATAAAGACCGCTGATTATCTCTTCTGAATTATTTTGTGACTCTTCAATGTTGGGTTCGCAAGGTAACTCTTCCCAGCTAATTGTCAACCTTCGCGTTGCTATTGACTGAATCATCTGCCATTCAATTTCTGAAATTCCCAATTTTGACGCGATTGTTTGTTCCTCTATTGGTCTGTTGAAAGCAGCAAACTGCTTTTTTAAGCGCCTCACTTTTCCCAGTTTTTCAAGCGTTGATCTAGTCTTTAAACGCGGTGCACTATCGCGCAGATAATGCTGAATCTCACCCTGGATGTAGGGAACAGCGAATGAACTAAAAGCATTACCTAGGCAAGGGTTGAACCGTTCTACTGCTTTTAAAAGCCCAATGAATCCCAATTGATACAAATCCTCGTAAGGCTCAGTACACCTCACAGCCATACGATGGACTATTTTATGAACTAATTTCTTATTTTCCTCTGCTACTTCGTTTCTACAAGCAATATCAATTCCGCCAGAACCAAGCTGCTTAGTCCGCCTCTCCGTTTTTCCGCTTAGCATCTCTAAATTTTTATTAAAAGTACTTTTCACTTAAAAAATTAATAGCTTACTGGCGATCGCTTTGGTAATAGTGAAAATACTGACATGTAGATATACTTATACTGACGGTAGGGTTATGGGATAGGAGTCAGACGCTCTTGTGTTCCGTTTAATGTATAATATCGCTCTTGTTGGCTAGTCAACAAGAGCGATATTAAAGTATGCATTTCAGGTTCTAGTCTATTTTACTAGAATACATTTATGGATTAGTGCTTAACTTGTGCTTAGTGAATTAGACCGTACTTAACCCATCCTCAGTTGCTTGCTCTTTGACTAATTCCTTACCGATGGCTCGACTAAGCGTTGTAATCATAACATGTATCGAGAGTAATTAGGGGACGCCAAAATGTCTGTACGACTTAAAAAAGAAGACAAGCAACAATTAACCTTAATAATGGTCAGCGAATTTCCTCCGGTTCTGTGGCTGAAGCAGCGTGAGGACCGAATAAAACACTGGGGTCCAGTCTTCGACACCTATTGTGATATATATTTTGAGCTTAAAGGCTACTTCAACGGAACTATAAACACTAATACCAGCAAGCCGGAAAGATTTCAAAAGGCTTACAAGGCGTGGAGCAAGCAGTACATCGCCCTTTACAATTTAATTTTTGATGCCTACCCAGAGATAGAAAAGGCTTTTCAGAAAAATAATATTGCCCTAGTATTGCAGCCAGGTGAACTTTTGTGTAGGAGTTTGGAACTGGACTGTCAGGCGCTTTTTGAACAATGCCAGACCGACACGGAAATGTCACCCCCAGAAATTTACAAATTAATGAAGAAAAGCGCAAATGCAGAAGAACTCGCGCAAGAGTTTAACCTCAACAGTCAGCAAAAACGCGAAACTTGCCGGACAGAAGATTCTGCCTGGCAGATTTCGCGCAAAATTGACAATTCTTTTCAAGAAAATAATGTTTTGACGTATCCAATAAAAGACTTTTACGTGCTAAAAAACTTGGTTGACTCGATAGGAAGCAAAAGTCGGGACATGTCAGTCAAACGTGTCTACAGAGACTATCGAGAAGCGGTAAGTATAGCTGTGGATCAAGATTGGAATTAACCCCAAGCGGCTAATTGCTCATGCCAAATATTCTGGTGGGATTGCATCCAATTCAATGCTTGACTGGTGCTGTCGCACATATCATCAAAAGCACCGTTGGGGAAAACTGCAAATTCTTCTATATAATCGTGAATCCAAGGAGCGATAGTAGGGTCAGGTAGCCACACGTTGCCTGCTTGGACGTAGGGAGCGATCGCCACTGCCCGAACCAGCTTTCCACCTTCAGGTTCGACTGGAATCAACCCGGCAATCTCCCGCTTGAGCAGGTCGATTACGGCTGATCCGTTTGCTTTGTCTTCGACCAGCTTAGCGGTAGACTTGGGATGCTTGGCTGATAGTGTACGAATTGCGGTCATGGTGCTGTTGATATCCATGCGATCGCGCACCTGATCCAACAAATATTTGAATAACGCCATGAGCGCCCATCTGCGCTGCGCAATCAATCCTCTCGGTCCGTGCGAAGGATGCAATCACCGATCTGAAGCCTGAATCGCAAAATCTATGCCCAGATCACCCAAGCTGTAAGGGAAAGCTGCAATCATTCAACACTCCTCGAAATGCAGCGATCGCATGCCCGTTTACACGCCACCTACTGACGATCCAAGCCTACCTAGCTTCTTGCACCCTGATTACGTCACCGCTCAGGATGACGTACAGTTAGTAAGTGATGTCTGGGGCGACTTAAAGAACCGGATACCAGTGTATATCCAACAAGAACAAAAGGAACCGGGTTGGGCGTACCAAGGCAGGCTGAAACGCTGCGCCTTCGATAATCGCTTTGAGCCTGCAATTCGCGGTCACGCAGGTCTGCTAACAACTTTTGACCTCAATGAGGACGTTGCACCCAGCATTGCCGCAATTACCGAAAACATCGATAATTGCGGCAACAGTATCCGCACTTTTTTTAACGATGTAGATCAAATGGTACTGCGGGATGGTTGGTGTGGGGTCTACGTTGATTATCCGAAAGCTGATATTGGCATAAGTTCAAATGGGGATTTCCTTGACTCTGGGCGTCGCCCCTATTTGGTAGCGATTGACCGCCGCGATATTCTTGACTGGTGGATTGAATACCCCAACGGTGTGCCGACCCTTGATACGGTAATTGTTCGGGAGCGCAGGCTATTAAGATTCGGTACTTTTGGGGTGCAGGAGCAAATTTATTATAGGGTACTAACCCCAGGAGGATATGTAGTCTACCAAATAAACACTGATAATAATGGAAAACCGCAGCTAATACTAATTGAAAGCGGAAAGACAAGCCTAGATTTCATTCCACTGGTGTATTACTCGGTTTCTGAAAGCAAATTTTTTAACGCTAGACCACCGTTTTTGAACTTGGCACGACTGAATATTGAACACTTTCAGAAGCGATCGCAGCTTAACCAGGTTTTATGGAAGTGTAACTTACCCGTACCGGTTCGCAAGGGTTTGATCGCAACTGCCGCTGACCTAAAAACTGTTCCTCCTCTGACTATCGGCCCAAACTCGGCGCTGGACATTCCCGCAGGTGGTGATTTTTACTTTGCTGAACCATCTGGGGTAGCAATCGCGGCTACCAAGCAAGATATCGCGGATTTAGAAGCGGCTATGGATCGAATGAGTTTGGCATTTTTAACTGGCAGCGAAAGTGATAAGACCGCCACGGAAGTCCTACTAAATGCTGCTCAAACAAACGCCATCCTCAAAGAAATGGCAGGTCGCAAGCAAAGCGCTATCCAGCAAATTTTCGAGTATTGGGTGCAGTATACAGGTGAATCGGTCGGAGGCACAGTTACGGTTGACGATACAATCTTGCAAATGCCGTTATCGCCGGATCAGATACGGATATTAGAATCCTTGGTTCAAGTGGGGCTTATTAGCCACGAGACATTACTTCTCGTGTTGCGACAAGGCAAGGTTTTGCCACAAGAATTCGATGTGCAAAAAGAGATCCAAATGACGCGGACATTGCTGCCAGGTGAGCCTTTTTACGATCCAACGGACTCAGAGAATGAAGACGAAACAGAGTCCGGGAATAACGCTAACATCGGACCCGCCAGCGGTACTAGTGGTGGCACGTCAAATTAGTTGGAGAGAAAATAGTGGCAGAGATTGATTTAACCAAAAAAGCAGAGACACTTCTTCACGATTGGCAGCTGCGCTTAGGGCTTCTTGACTGGGACATTACTGTCAAGGTTGTCTCATATAACGATATACAAGGGTGGGGATGCATTAACTGGAATTTGACAGAAAAAGCAGCTGATATGAAGCTAATGCACCCTGACGATGCCAGTCCGGATGCGATCCGCCCATACGATATAGAGGCAACGTTGGTTCACGAATTATTGCATCTCCATTTTGCTCCGTTTGCTGCCGACGCCGAAACGCTTGAAGAAACATTTCAAGAACAAGCGATCAATGCTTTGTCTAGGACTTTAGTCAAGTTGCAAAGATCGTGAAACTCAAGGGTAAGCCAATGACTGCGCAAGAATTAGCCTCATTCGCGACCATTTCGGCCGCTGACGAAAAGCTAGCGACTAGGCTCGCGCATCCCTCGCTTAAACCATTTCTTGAGGCATCTTCGGTTTTGCCGAAGATAAAAGGCAGTGCAATTCGACCCTAGGACTCATAGATACAGGGATGAACAAACTGGGCGGTTTGTACCCTACAGCAACGTTTTGCGTTTAGTTGACGAGGAACAGAACCATTTAGCCGTTCGTCTTAAAGGACATGCCCGACTGCTTGTATCGGGGCATATTGAAGTTCCAGAATTCCAAGCCCGCATGGCGCAATCCCTTAAGGAATCGCATTTAAGGATGGCAGCACTTGGCGGTGGAGGCTTTAAGCAACTTACTAACAGGCATTATGGAAACGTTGGGGCGGAACTGAAACGCCAGTATGGTTTTTTGCAAGGCTTTGGGGAAGATTTGGCGGCAGGTAATCTATCGGAGAAACAAATCCTTCATCGTGCCTCATTGTATGCCGCATCCACACGCTCGTCTTTCAATAAAGCAGAGTTTACCAGCCGGGGCAAGCAAGGCTTTTATGCCAAGAGGTTTTTAGATCCGCAATCTCAACACTGCGCTCAATGCATTGCTCTTCAGGTACTGACATGGACGCGCCTCGATCAAGTTACTCCCCCTGGTGTCGATTGTGACTGTGGCGGCAGGTGTAGATGTCGGTTAGTATTTCAAAAGCTTTAGTATCCAAAAACATGGCTGGAATCCTACCGCTTACGAGTGACGAACAATACCAAATACTTAATCACTTAAACTTTTCAATATATAGGCAAGAACCCCTACGAGCAGACTATGAAAACTATGGGGGAGAGTTTTATCGCTTTAGCGCAACACTGAACCCAACCGAATACCGGGCTAATCGCCCAAAACCACTACTGTTTACTATCTCCGAAGTCACAACGGCGATCGCGTCAAACACTCTCGATGGAGCGGGACAGCAAATAGATGGACAGATAACGGCTATCAGGACTGTTCTTGAGAGCCTAAACACTATTGAGACGGCAATCCAGACAGAGAAAAGCAGTCCAAATAGTGCACTCGTGAAAGCTGACGTACTGGAGTGGAATGCCGGGGTTCGTGCAGCGGGGATGGAAAGCAGAAGAGATGAGCTTATTAATCAGATGTTGATGCTCCTGGCTTTTCCACCCACGCCCGATCAAGTTGGCGGCGCCATACTCTGGCGGAGCTAAACATGCCTTCGTCACCTTTTACCCAATTTGCTAATGCCACGCTTACATTTAGCGTTAGCACTGGTGTGTACGCGACCAACTCAGTAGGTAATCGTGTCCCGCAGATGCAAGAGCAAGTACTGACAGCGCTATTGCAGCCAACAAAGCGATTGTCATCTGACGAGCAAGCGGAAGTACAACGCTATGCAGGTGTGGATGGTGTAGCAATCATGATGTCTGGATACCTTGTGTCCCCACTGGTGTTACCGTCAGCAATTCACGCTCCAATTGAAGGAATTGCACAAATTGCGATGGATATCGAGCAGTCCAGTACAGGCAAATTCATGCTACTACCTTCAGTGCAATCGCCCTATCTAGTCGCCCTCAATGTCGATATTGTCAGCAGTATAAGAGGTCTTTTAAAAATTAGATGAATATTGATACTCAGAAACTGGACAAGGCAATCCAGCAGGCTTTTGATAAGACGGTCGAAATCCAGTCGGAATACTTTGATCAAGCTATTACGGGTGATAACTGGGAGTGGCCGCGAGCGACAATTAGAAGTGATGGCAGCATTGCCGGAAGTCCGCGCGATATTGTAGATACCGGGACACTTTTGAACTCGAAGGTTATTTCCCGCTCCACAGACGGAACATCAGCCGAATACACTTGGGACACTGACTACGCCATCTATGTCCACGAGGGTGCAACCACGAAAAACGGAACCGAATTACCTGCACGCCCTTGGGCGGAATCGGGGATAAAGGAATGTGACCCTAGAGTAGTATTTAGCAAAGAATTAGGGCGACTATTATGACGATCGCCGCCATCGACTTACGCGATGAGTGCCTCTCACTACTTCAAGGGCAACTTGGCACTTACACATTTGAAGATGGATCGGTGGTAGACGCGATCGCCATCATCCCCGACCCAGACTTGGGCTACGACTATCCTCGTGCAGGCACTCACCCAAGCGGAGTTGAACTTATCATCCAAATCCCGTACCCAGATGCCAAGCCATTACTTGGACTAGGGATCAACAAGCCCCGTACTTGGCAAATTTACCTAAAGCAGTGGGACAATACCAAAAACCTGATCGACGCTACCAACACCTTAATTAACGGATTGCCATACCTCCTAACTAAAATAGTCCCAGTTCCTCCCAACGAGAATTTGGGGACTATTGAGCAAGTGAGAATTGAGCTTATGGATTATGAATTTGCCTCTGTTTCTGGAACCTGAAGCGCATCTCTTTGCTCTATTGTGTTGTCCTCCGTATCTTGCAGTGCAACGTTTTGCTGTGTTTGTAGGTCTGGCAAAATATTCAAGCCCAGCACACGATGGATCTCGTCTTTCAGTTGCTGAGTCAGCCCTAGCAAAGCCTGCAATTCTTGATGGGCAGTTTCCAGATCCTTGTCATGATCGCCTGATCTCGTTAAGGCAACCTTGTGTTCATTTACTTCTTGAAGTAAGGACTGCTCAAGCATAATGTTGCGCTCTTTCAACTCTGTATTTTCGCGCCTCAATGCTTCAAAACTAATTGCCGAGGCACGCGTAGCTTGTAATAAATCGCCTACTTCTGTCTTGGCGCCGGACGCAGCAATGTATAAATTAACGGGTTCAATCATGTTCAGGGGAATTATAGCTTAAACGAACACTATAGCTCTCATGTCTGCAACTACACAGAATTTCATTATTGGTAACAAAACGCGCTTGTTTTTTACCATTCTACCTGGAAGCCTACTGAACACTCCTGCGGCGCCATCAGATGTGATAATGACAACAAGTGCAGCTGTAAGTCAAGGTGCAACGTCTATCCCCGTAACGGCAACATCCGGACCCGTTCCTGTCGGCACTCCTATCACTTTTTCCAAAGCTGGCAGTCCTGACGTAAAGGTTTATACCACAGCCGACTCTGTCGCTGCAGCCGTTACCATTCCAGTTGAAGCAACAAGTCAGACAATTCCCTCCGGCGCACAAGGTACCTACACTGCACTCCTTCCTCTGGTGGGCGGTACTACTTCCAGCGAACAAATTCAAAGCCAGGATACAGAGACTTACCCATATGGTACTGGATCTGGCGTAGGTGTTGGCTTTGGTACTGGTATCATTACAAAGGCAACTTGGCAGGTTGGCTATACCTTCAACGTCTTACCCTCTGATGATGGTTATTTCCGGTTAGCTTATGCAGGTCGATACGCAATCAATGGCGTCTATGGTTGGCTTGTCAAACAAGATCCTGTGCCTGCCGGATATACCAACGGTGAATCAATCCAAGGTCTAGTTCAGGTGGCTGATTTTCAGAAGCAGAACCCCAGCGATCAAATAATTACGGGAACTCTAACATTTAAGGGCAGGGGAACACCAATTATTAGTCATTATTCTTGATTTCATATACTAGTTCTAGAGAAGTATTTGTACGTTGACATCGCCGTAAGGCTTACTCCGTAAGGCACGTAGGCGTTGCGTATCAGAATCTCCGATCCTTAACCA
>CAZZYE010000011.1:0-34051 GCA_964658145.1 uncultured Stigonema sp. | reverse complement strand
ATAGATCAGGAGTACATGTGTATTGCTAAGGTCTTTTGGCTGCTATTTTGAGGTGTTTAGCCCATCAATGAGCATGCCCCTGAGTCATTTTGTCATGCGGTAATCTAAACTGCAGTTATCCAGCACGCGATCGCACGTACAATCTGAACTTCATTATAATGGTTCCGGATGCTCGTAGACCCTACCATCATCCAACTCAAAATTAACTCGGCACACCATAGACAACCCTTACTCTGCTGACTTCCATTCCCAGCACCTCTTGACAGCCACAGCGGTTGAGCAGTAAGCTTTAAATCTAAGTAAAGCTTGCCAAAACACGCTTGTTTATGCTAAAATAGCTGAAGCTGGATTAATGAAAAGCAAGTTCCATGCTTTATCTGCATTTCATTAAGTGTCGCAAGTGGGTTGTGCTGGCAACGTTTTTTAGAACAGGAATGTCTGCCTACTTTACCAAGTTAGCTTGGGAACACTTTTAGTCCAATAGGGTGCCCAACACAGCGGCTTGTGAAAGTGGAAATTCTTTGCCTAGACCCTACAGGGGTAGTAGGTTTGTTTAAGCTTCAGTTTGGGAGAGTACCACTACTCATCAACCGGGCTAAAACCCGAACCAAATGGATGAAAACAGCAATTAAAGACACTTCTATTTATTGCATAGCTTTAAGTAGATTTAGTTTACCCCAAACACAAGAGATGCTATCGTGACAAACCATGGTTAAACGTGTTGTCAATAGGCTAGCATGGATAGGCTTTGGATAAAAATCAGTAATTTTGTACTACCTTGAAAAAGTCATTCCCAACACCACCAAAAACTGGTGGTGTTTACTTTTTTATGAAGAATATTTAAATAAATCATGACAATTATAAAGTTATAAAGTCTAAAATATTTATTTTTTAAAATTGATACATACATATACTTATATCAGTAGATGTAAGGGAAAACAGATATAAGAAAATACGAAATTTGATAGCAGACTGAAGGGAGGAAATTGATACAAAATAGCAGAAACATAACGTAGATAGAATTCTGCATATGAAATACGACATTCCCGAGTACAACAAAGACTCTTATTTGGGCTATGAAGAGATGGAAGGATATCCACTTGTTGGAGCGAGAAAACGGAACATTCAAGAAAAAAGTTCAATTGCACTGTTGATGGTAGCAGCAACAGGACTAATGATTGTGGATATTTCCATACACCACCTAATCATATCCTCCCTAATGTTCCTTACCGCCATCATTTTAGCAATCCCTAAAGAAGCTAATAAGCTGCTAACAAACTTTGAGAAATTGCAGCGAAGAATGGGGATTAACTTATATGGAGTTCTGTTTGCGATTGTGGCAGTTATTTTTATGTTAGACTTCGCCACAGCCCCTGCTTCTGCACAATTTTTAAATAATGCAGAAACATGGATGACAGGTGCTTTTACAGGCATTTCGGCTGATGCTATCAAATTAGTTTTCAACGTTTTAAGGGGGTTATTCCTAGTCTATCTGGGTATTTCTCTAGTGAGGATTGTGAATTCTGCCAGAAACGATGAAGACTGGCAAAACTTAGCCAGAACTCCATTGATTATCGCGGTCACAGTAGTAGTTGGGGACATTCTTGCAGGATTAGTTACTGGCGGAAAATAATCACGCCTTCCGCCCGCAAGTAAGTTCCAGCAGAGTTTCGGGCTGGAACTACCCCCAACATCAGAATAGATATGTCGAAGCATAGTAGAGAATTTAGAACAGTTAACCGAGTTTTGGGAGAACAGCCTAGAATAGGTCCGTTTCCCGCAGATCAAGTATTTCCTTGGACAGCAATTGCAATGGCTGTATACTTCATCTGCAAGGTAATGTTGCTTGCATCGTGGTTGGTAACTGGGTTAGTCATTGCTTGGGGGTGGGCGACTTGGTGGACTTTAACTAGCAACAAAACCTGGCTATCAAAGTTTGTAGGAGTTCCCAGAGTCGCCAGAGGCTACAAAAGCTTCTACTCCCTCGTTCAACAGCCAGAAATTCCAACATCGAATTCTAGAAAAAGAGTGAGACGCCGAAGATAACTATTCGTCTAGTACATTTAAAAATGGTTCGTCACAATGAGTTCTTCAACTAAGGGAAAAACGCCTAAAGATAAGGTAGGAATCAAAACTATCTCCACTAAAGAAATTGCAGTAGCCAAGCGCCTTACTCCTTTTGAGGACTTAACTCATATAGCAGCGATCGCGCTTCTTTCAATTGGGGGAAGAAAGGATATTGGAGCGATTGTCCTTAAGAAAAATGATGGGATCCAAATTAAATTTTGCTTTGACTGCCAAGGCATTCACCCCTCTTTGCCAGAAGAACAAATTGCGCCAATTTTTGAGGGGATAGAAGCAGGACTCAAAGAAATCCCCCACGGAGAAACACTTACCATTCATCTCGGTTCCTTCACCGAAGATTTTGACCGCCAGCAAGAATTAAAAGTGATAGAGTCTGGATGCACCAGGGATTCCCTGATGCTACTAATTAGGTCAGAAAGGCTGAGGATCAAGGAACTGACCAAAAACGGTACTCGCAAAAACAAGTTTCTCAGAATCTACTGCACCTACACGGTGTCAGGGAGCGAGGATGGAAAAACTGCAGATACTGTAGAAAAATTCATTCTGCACTTAAAAGACGGTTGGGACAAATTCACTGGTCAAATCCACCAAGCTAGATACCAAAGAGCTGAGTCGATCCTCAAAAACTCCTTTACGAATGGATTCCAACTTTGGGAACAAACCCTCACTAACAAAATGGGGTTGAGCCTTAGGGCTTTGAGTGCTAACCAGATATGGGCGGTCTTGTGGAAACAGTTTAATACCAGCACTCCCCCTACCATACCCCACTTACTAATTTTGGATCAAGATGGGGTGAGGGAGGAGCAAAACAGCGATTATCACATCCGCCATCTTATTCTGGAAAGGGAAGAGTCCGTCCCCTTCCTAGACAGAGCTTGGGTTTATCTACAAAATCATTACATAGGGGCGCTGACCTTTACAGAAAAGCCTGCGGGCTGGGTGGACGAATATGCTCAGTTGCGGTATCTGTGGGAGCTAATTGCTAGAGACAAAGTTTCCGATACTGAGATTATCTGCCAACTGAGTAGGGCGAATGAAGCTTTGGCGAAAACAGCGCTACAGCGAATTACCAAACAATCCATCGTCTCTTCCGCCATGTCTGCGGAAAAAAACAGTGTGGATGTGAAGGCTAACCTTAACATGGAGGAAGCGATCGCCGCGCAGGAAACCATATACAAAGGCGCTGTGCCAATCCACACCGCCGTTGTCTTCCTCGTCCACCGCCCAGATCGAGCAAAGCTAGACGAAGCTTGCCGCTATATCTCCAGTTGCTTTCTCCGCCCCGCTGTTGTTGTCAGGGAGATGGAGTATGTATGGAAGATTTGGCTACAAACTTTACCAATTGTGTGGGAGAACTTGCTCACCAAACCCTTCAATAGACGATTGCCCTACTTCAGTGGGGAAGTGCCAGGACTAATGCCTATCATCAAAACAGCAACTGGGGACAAGTCCGGGTTTGAATTAATTGCTGAAGAAGGCGGTACTCCCGTCCACCTAGACCTCTACAACAACCACAAAAACCTTGCTGTTTTCGGTACCACCAGGGCTGGTAAATCTGTGTTAGTTGCAGGACTGTTAACCCCAGCATTAGCTCAAAATATCCCTGTTGTTGCTCTGGATTATCCCAAGCCAGACGGCACCAGTACCTTTACTGATTACACCAATTTCATGGGGGAGGATGGTGCATATTTCGACATATCGAAAGAAGCAAATAATCTGTTTGAGTTACCCGATCTAAGGGGGTTAGATGCAGAACTAAGGAAGGAGAGAATGACCGACTTCAAGGAGTTTTTGAAGTCAACATTAATGACAATGGTCTTAGGTACTAATCCGATTGGGATGAACTCAACAATGGTCAGCAATATTGAAAGCATTATCACTCTAACGGTAGAGACATTTTTCGCAGATGATGATATTAAGCTGAGATATAAAGAAGCTTTAGAAAAGGGATTGGGAACACCAGAGTGGAACGATACACCAACGCTGAATGATTTCTACAATTACTGCTCTCCCGGCTACATAAAATTAGACACCATCACTAACAATAGTGAGGATATTCTCAAAGCCTTAGACCAAATTAGATTAAGACTCTCGTTCTGGCTTAACAGTAGAGTTGGTCAATCTATCAGCAAACCTTCCAGTTTTCGCACAGATGCCAAGTTGTTGGTGTTTGCCCTACGTTCTCTTGCCAGTGACTCTGATGCAGCAATACTTGCATTGAGTGCATATGCAGCAGCACTGCGTCGCGCCTTATCATCACTCGTCTCAATTTTCTTTTTAGATGAAGCGCCGATTCTCTTTCAGTTTGACGCTATTGCAGAGTTAATTGGAAGGCTTTGTGCCAATGGTGCAAAAGCTGGTATTCGAGTAATTTTATCTGCCCAAGAACCGGACAGTATCTACCAAAGTAAGTCAGCATCTAAAATCTTTGCTAACTTGACAACTAGGTTAATAGGACGAATTCAAACCAGTGCTGTTGACCCCTTTATCAAGCATTTTAAATATCCCTATGAAATCATCTCCCGCAATAGCACAGAAGCTTTCTTTCCTAAGAAGGAAGGCATTTACTCTCAGTGGTTGCTTGATGACAATGGCAAATTCACTTTCTGCCGTTATTATCCTGCATACTGTCTTTTAGCTGCTGTTGCCAATAACCCTCAAGAGCAGGAATTAAGAACATTATTCCTCAGCAAATATAAAGATGACCCTCTTACAGGAATGGTGAAATTCTCTGAGACATACGTGAAGATGATTCGTGGCGAGGAGTTGACTGGCGTTGCATATGAACTATTGAATAAAGCAAAATCTAAAGTAACTCAAAATAATCAATCAAAAAAAGAATTAAACAAGGTGGCATAAATGCTTCGCTACCACAATTACCACAATCATTCTCCCAAAAGGATAATGTGATGAAATTCAAAATAGACAAGAGGAAAATCATAATTACTGGTGCAGTAACAGCAGTATTGTTGGCAACAACAACATTGCCCAGTTATGCAGGAGTTAATTTGGGATTAAATATTGGTCAGAGCCTAGACAAAGTACTGGGACAACTAAACGGATACTTCAAAGGCATTTCCGCCAAAGTTGAGGGAGAAATCAGCACTAGCTGGGGAAATATACAAAAAGATGCTCTAGCTGCTATTTCTGAGTCAAAGGGTGACTTAGGCATGTCCGATCCTACAGAAGCGGCACAAAAATTGGCAGAAAAAGTCAAGGAGAAAGGAGGAACTGCCGCAGAGACTAGTACGGTAATTGGTGCTGTAGAAACTGGCAAAGAATTAGAGAGAGCCACAACTAGAGCGTCAGTCGCCAGTGTGCTTAGTAAAGAAGGGCAAGCAAGAACACTAGCTGAGATTGATGCAACCATTGACACGGTGGACAATGCCCAACAACTAGCAGAAGACGCCCAAAATGCAGACTCTTCCCAAGACGTTCTCAAAGCGATCGCCGCTCAGAACGCCCAGGTTGTCTCTATGCTAGGGCAAGTGCGGACGGATGCATTGCAGCAACGCAATGATACTCAGCACACCAATTTAATGCTAAACCAAGTCGCGGAAAACGGGGCTGAGCAGAACCGTAGCCAAAGGGTAATAGCTTCTGGTCTTACCAGTCAGTTCCTCGAAATTAGCGGATGGAGCAGACTAGACCCGTCCTACACCGGAAAGAAATAGCCAACAGCTAAAAACCATCAACTACTCTCAAGAGCCAGAGTAGTTGATAATACCCCAATTCTACTTATACAAACGTCAATGATTGGGCAAACAATAATAGCAGCCAACAATTTTGGTGCAGGACAGTTATTAGAAAATGCTGCTGCTGGTGCAAATTTAGTGGCAGATGGGTTTACCCAACTGTGGGAACAAACACTCACAGGAGGATTGTACAAATCACTGTGCAGTGTAGGAACCCTATTTGCAGTAGGTTCTTTAGCACTATTTATGGTGCAATGGGGCAAACAAATGCTCAACGGTGAAGAACAAAAGGCATTCACCGAACTCATCTGGCCCCTTATAGTTGCTTTACTCTTATCCAGCAACGGTAAGGTTCTTGCCAGCAGCACGCTGATGTTGCGAGGGTACATTAACACTGTTAACAATTACGTATTGGAGTATACAGCGGCAGATGCAGATTTGAGAGCAGCGTACCAACAAGGGATAGGACAAGCGGTAGTAGAAGCAGCTGTGGGCGACGCCATTCAACAATGTCGCTCTGCCCAATTGTCAAATCAAGAACAAATAGAATGCCTGAAACGAGCTAAGGAAGGGTTACAAGCAAAATTCCCCAGTATTTTCAAAGGGGATAAAGGGGAAGGAATAGGTGGTTGGGTACTCGAAGGACTAGACAAGATTGACCAAGCTGCCCAAGAAGCTGATGGTAGTAATGATCCTATTGAAGGGATCGCTAACAAACTAACTGCTGCATCTAGTGCTGCTATCGGTGCAGTTGTAACCAGCTTTATAACCAGCCTTTTGCTAGCACTAAATAATGCGTACCAGTGGGGTTTAGAACTAGCACTATTGTTGACAGCACTGATTGGTCCTTTGGCAGTTGGTGGCTCCCTCATGCCGATAGGAACTAAAGCAATTGTGGGATGGCTGACGGGATTTTTTACTGTGGCGATCGCCAAACTATCTTTCAACATCATCTTAGGTTTGGCTGGACAACTAATTGCTACTGCTAAAGCAAGCCAACCGATGATTTTTCTAGCATTCATTGGAATTGTTGCCCCATTCTTAGCAACAGGAATTGCAGCAGGGGGAGGGATGGCAGTACTGATACAACTAACTAAAGGTGCAGAGTGGGTGGCTACTGGAGTGGCTACTGGTGGTACTGTTGCGCTTTCTGCCACTATCAACACAGTCAGTAGCAGAATAGCTAGTAAAGCTGCTAAAAAATAATGTAATAATTCAGGAGTCAGGAGTCAGAATTCAGAATAGAATTAGCATAGCTTGTCAGTAGTCTACTAACTTCCTCAAGTTGAAGCATTAATTCTTTAGTATCTCCATACCCAAGGTCAAGAGAAAGAATTAGATAGTAACGGCATTCTTCTAAGGAAGATTGTGCAATATTCATAAACCGCACTTTGTCTGCTGCTCCCTTTTTTTTGAAACATAGCTGCTATGTTTGCAGCTATAGAAATTGCCGCTCGTCTAAATTGGGAAGTAAGTCCATATATTTCTGATTTTGGAAATAGTTCAGTAAATTTATAGACAGATAAAACAAACTCATGCGCTTTTTGCCAAACTATCAAGTCTTGAAATGTTATAGCCGACTGTCTCATTTGTTCTGACTCCTGACTCCTGAATTCTTTCAAATTAAACTATGCTTAACACTAAAACAAAAAATAGTAAACAACCTTTAAGAATACTTAGTTCTGGACAATCTGTCTCTAACCCCATAGCCATTGTCGCAATCTCCTCTTTAGGAATAAGCATTTTCTCCTTCTTTATTCAAATCGCTAACTATGGTGCTACTTCCAGTTTAGCTCGCAAAGAAGCACCCTCCTTAGTACAGCTAGTTGATGGCAATACAGTAAATGTTAAAGCCCTTGACCCCAAAGAACGTTCTGCTGAAGTCATCAAGAAGTTTGTTAGTGACAGCATGGTAAAAATGTTCAATTGGGACGGGTTAATGCAATCAAGTTCTAGGGATGGAGAAGTAGTAACAAAACCCGATACAGGGGTTGAAATTAAGCTAGAAAAAGGTAAGAGTCGGGTAACAACTAAAGCTTGGTCAGCAGCATTTGCGCTCTCAGAAAAAGATGACTTTAGAGCTAGCTTTTTAAAGAAACTTGCGGAAGTCACTCCTCCAGGCGCATTTAATGGAAGCATTCAAACATCCTTAGTTCCCCGCTATGTTAGTGAACCCAGAAAAATTGGGTCAGGAAAATGGCAGGTTGATGTAGTTGCTACCCTTGTCACCTTCTCTAAAGAAGATAATGCAGGAAGTGGAATAGCCTTCAACAAAACTGTTACCGTCCAAGCTATCAGCACTCCCCAATCCCCTCCAGATACTACAGAGATTGCTAAAAAAATTTACCAGGCTCGCAGATCTGGTTTAGAAATTACTGAAATTATTGATTTGGATTTACAGAAAAACCAGCAATAGCCATCGCTAAATTTATGAGTGATAATCAAACAAATTTTGATAATAATGGTCACAATAATGGACACTTCAATGGTTCAAGTAATGCCCAGCAGCTACTAGAGGATGATGAAACCTCAGTATCTGAAACAGAGAATGTTAATAATGGTGATAATGGAAACAAAAAAAGTACAGTAAATAGTCTCCTTAAACTTGAAGAAGATGATGAAACTTCCCGAGCGGAAGTAGAGGATGATGATAGTGAGGGTTTAGCAAGTGAAGACCCGGCTCTAGTACAAACCAAACATTCCTTAGTCAACTCTCCCTGGTCCCGGTTTGGGGTGGTTGGTGGTGGTGGGGCAGTAATCTTCTTCTTGATATACCTCTTTTTAGGACCCATTATGAATAGGGACTTAGCTAAAAAGAAAGAGGAACCAAAAGTTGCAGCAATACCAACTGCTACTGAAGAGAAAAAAGAATCCAAAAAAGATGGGGATGTGTATGCCAAGCTAGCACTGCAAAGGCAAGCGGATGAGCTAGCGAGACTAAATGGTCAAAAAACACCAAAAGAAGCTGACGAGCCAGTTAAAGCCCCTTCTCTTAACAAAGACAAGCAAGAATTGCTGCCAAAGACTGCGACTGCTAGACCAGTGCAACAGGTAGTAGCAACTAGTGTGTCACCATCTAGAAGAGTGGCATCTCCACCGCCGACTGCACCTGCGCCTCCCCCACGCATCATACGCTATTCACTCCCACCCTCTACTCCTCCACCACCAATACCAAAACTACAAGCAAAACCACAAGTTGCACTAGCACAGAGTCAAACTGAAGTTGCTGCCAAACCCACAGACCCCCTGGCAGAGTTAGAGAGACTGCGTTCTTTGGGGAGTGCTGGACAAATATACTACACAGCAAATGCAAGTTATACAGAAAACGGGGGTAGCTCGGATAACACAGATGACACGGAATACACACCCAGACGTAGGTCAAGCGATTGCACTTCGTGCAGTGCCAAAGGCAATCGCCGCCGGAACAGAACAGAAGAAGCTGCAGGAGGTACGAACAGTGATACAACTGCTTCCACAAGTGGCGCAATAGAACAACTTAAGCCCAGGTGGACGCCTGTAGTTTCTGTAGCTGCTAGAAATGGGGATGAGCTAAATGATACCAGAACCAACGGAGATTACTCATCAGAAGAAGCAGGAATTATTGAGGGTAAGCAAGAGCAATACTTGGTGGTAGGGGAACATGCAGCTGCCACCCTTGAAACTCCATTAATTTGGTCGCCTGGTGGTCGTTCAAGCAACTCCCAACCCCAATTTGTTGCTCGACTGACCGAACCATTGAGGAGCAACACTGGGGAAGAGGCGATACCAGCAGGCACACTCCTCTCAGTAGAAATGCAAGGAGTAGACGCAAGTGGTAGAGCGATGTCACTTGTTACTGCAATTCTTAAAGACGGTACTGAGTATCCGGTGTCCTCCGAAGCGATTTCCGTATTGGGAGTAGGGGGAGAACCGCTAATAGCCCATCAATATCATAATAAAGGGGGAGAAATATTTAGCTTGGATGCGGGATTGGGGTTGGTATCGGGAGTGGCTAAGGTAGGGGAAATCATTAACCAACCTGATGTACAAACTAGCATCTCCCAATCTGGTGGGGGATTTAGCAGCTTACAGACAAGTAGCAATGGGAGACGGTCTATTGGCGCTGCACTTTTGGAAGGAGCATTTGGTGCAGTATCAGACCAAGTAAAAGCACGAAACCAGAAAGCCCTGCAAGAAATCATCGTCAGACCCAACATCTGGTTTGTTAAAAAAGGCACAAAAATCCTCATTACAGTCAATAGGTCGATGCAATTATGACGAAGAGCAAATCCTTGTGGATATCCTTGGGATTAGCTATGTCCCTGAACGCGGCTATTCCTTGCTATGCAGCACAGGTTAAAGATGGTATCCACTCTGTTCGCACCATTCCTCAAAGAAAAGTGACTGGTACAGAAGCAGAGTTACTTTCAGTGCATGTGTGGCCGGGGCATGGGGTATCGATCTCATTTTTTGAGACGGGAGAAACTATTAAGCGGGTGTGGTTGGACGACCCTTCCAGAGTGCTGATGGACGTAGACGGCTGTTTGTCAGGGCTTTCTAACAAGCAGTGCAAAAACCCAGGAGCAGGACTAATCCACCTAAGACAAATTGAACCCCTACGTATTAGAGGAATACCTGTTGCCACCAACGGCACTCTTCTCACAGTGGTGACGGAGACACAAGGGGGAGAGAGGAAAACTTATAACTTTAGGGTGGTGATGGGCAAATGTCCGCCAAGTTACAGCACCGTGCAAATTACCCCTGACGCAACCAAAGTTGAAGTACCACCCTCAGATTCGATAGCGATCGCCACTATCAACAAGGGCATACAGGTAGCTACAGAAAGTAGGTGGATTACTCCTACAAATCCACTGTGGGGGAAACTGCAAAAGCTGGTGCAAGAGCTAGAAACTGGCAAAAATATTACTACCGCAGCGCAGAGTGTAGGAGTCTCCCAAAGGCTTGTGGAGCGGCTATTAGAACTAGGTTCTCAACCACAAAAGTCAAGAGTTAGACCTTCTCGACAAATAACTCCATCTCCAAAAGAAACTTCAACTGCACAATTTACAAATTCTCGCCATTAAAGTATTGCCCAAAGATGTTAATAAAAACTACCAAAAACCAAAAAAGCAAGCAATCTTACCAACCAAGCACTAATCGCCCATCAACCAATACCAACCTAAAATACTGGATGCTGTTTGGGTTGTTAACTAGTTTGGCAATGCATGGGTTTTTAGCCTTTCGTCCCGGTGCTCTGCTGGGTTCTCTTTTAAATCAAAAAGCAACAGCAGCGCCTCGTCTGCCGGATGGAAGTTTCCATCCGGCGAGCTTTGCCACTTTACCCAATACGGACACCATCCCCACCAAATTGTTGAATAATGCTCCTGTTCCTGACTGGGAGAATATCAATTTTAAGTCCTTCGTCTTCTCTAGTGATGGCAGCATTGAACTGCCCAAAGCCAAAATCCCTGGATACAAATCAAAAAAAGTATGGAATGCGGGACAAAGTTTAGATCAAGTGATGGAGGTAGGGGATTTTGAGGAAGTATTTGGGTTAGAGAATTTCAGCCTAAAGGATATTGAAAAATTGAGTAGCATTTCCCTAAAAAATACTAAGTTGTCAGACTTCTCAATTGCCAAATGGCAGACAGTACCTGAGTTGGTTAAGGCAATTCCCAAATTGGCTAATGAATATGTGGTAGATGTGCCGCCAATTAAAGATTTGGTTGAGCAGACACTCTTCAAAGGAGTAGGAATTGGAGAAAACCAAACAATTGGGGAATTAATAGAGCAGAACCCAGAATTAAAAGAGATAGAGTTGGGAGAAATTGACTTATCGAAATATAATTTGACATCAATCCCTGGTATTGAGAAGGCACAACTTAAGGAATTTAGTAACTGGCAGAATGCGACTATCTCTAAAGTGCCAGGACTAAACAAAGTTAGCTTCAACAATTTTCCTATTGCGATCGCACCTCAAGGAAATATTGTGGGTCAGGTGGACTTGCCATTAAAGGAAGTAGAAAACAATCGCCAACGGTCTATCAGTGGTAGCTATCAGGAGGGATTCAACGTACCCTGCTCTACAAACTGCGCCCACATAGAATTGTCTGGTGGAGGAGGACTGACGGGTGCCCAATGGATGAGTGGTAAGTTTCAAAAAGTCAAAGGAGGATATGGAATTTTGGGTAAGCTGAATGGAGGGAAGGAGCCAACAGGGAGACATCCATTTGGCAAGGTGTTCAAACAAGTAGTATGGGACATTAATGAGGCAGATGGAAGTATCACCACTGCCATGTTCTTCCGCATCTGCAAACACAGCTTGTTTGTCGATTTTGGTTGCTCTCCCTACTTCATTGGTCCCTTCCCTTTCCTCCCCTACAAAGAGAAATCCTATATCTTTATCGGTACTCCTCTCAACGTACCGTAACACCCCAAAATTAACTAAAGTTTCCTCAACACCCACTTATAGCAAAACTAAGTTAGTTATAAGATTCTCTGCTTTCTCTGACTCTGTGTCACGCCAGTCGCCTACGGAGGGAAACCCTCCTACAGCGCTGGCTCCTCTGCGTCCTCTGCGGTTTGGTTCTTATAAATCAAATAGGATTGCTATAGCTGAATTCAGAATAATGAATTTTGAATTGAGGTTTCATAATAATAAATATTGAAAACTTTAGGAAAATAAATGATATTATTATGAGCGATACAAATTTTATTCAAGACCTCCAAAGTCCTCAGTCTCCTATAGGTAAATATACAAGCAGCTTATTTAGTCCTAATGGCATAGTCTTAGCAGGATGCTTGCTAGGGATTGTTGCTTTCTCCATACTTTCTGGAGGCAAGAAGGGCAAATTAGCTACTAGCTATTTTGGGGGAGGAAAGGAGACGGCGAAAGCTAAAAAGAAGGCAATCAAACAAGTTGCATCCCCCAAGTGTGATAGCGCTACATTATATATTGGCAGACACAAGTTCAAGAACAAAAGAACGAAAGGGGATTCGGTGAGTGGGGGGACACCGTTATACATACCCGATGTGCAGAGAGGGACTGCTGTAATTGGAGCACCTGGTAGTGGTAAATCTTTCTCTGCCATTAACCCCATGATTTACTCTGCGATTGACCAGGGCTTCCCCATCGTCTTGTATGACTTCAAATATCCCACTCAAGCCAAAGTAGCAAGTTATGCCAAGAAGATGGGTTACGAGGTGCATGTGTTTGCCCCCGGTTTCCCCGAAAGCGAAGTCTGTAATCCTTTAGATTTCTTGCGAGATGCTACTGATGCTGAAACTGCACGCCAGTTAGCTACCGTTATCAACAAGAACTTCAAGATGATGGCATCAAGTAATGAGGATGCTTTCTTTGGTCCTGCGGGGGATCAGTTGACGGAAGCCATTTTGATGCTAACCAAAGAAACGCAGTATCAAGACATCATGACTGCAGCTGCCATCCTCAGTAGCGATCGCATGGTGGAACGGCTGATGGCAGCTAACCTCAACCCGTGGATCAAGATTTCCTTCGGTCAGCTGTTCAGTGCTGCTGGTTCTGAGAAAACTGTAGCTGGTATCGCTGGTACTGCCAGTTTGATGTTCACCCGTTTCATGAAAAAGAATACTTTAGGGTGTTTTGTGGGTAAAACCACACTGCCTCTGGAAATTAAGGGTAAGCAGATGATTATCTTTGGGTTGGACAGGGAACGCCGGGATGCAGTTGGTCCACTGCTGTGCAGCATTTTGCACATGACCGTTGCTAAGGCGATCGCCAAAAAACGTAAAGACCCCCTGATTGTAGTGCTGGACGAAGTGCCTTCCTTATACCTCCCAGACCTTTTTAAATGGCTCAACGAATCTCGTAGTGAAGGGTTCTGCGGTATCCTCGGTTGGCAGAACATGGGTCAGCTAGAGAAATACTACGGCAAGGAAGTAGCCAAAACCATGTTGGGTGCTTGCGGTACTAAGTTTATCTTCAACCCTGGTGAAGAAGAATCGGCGCGACTCTTCAGCAGCTACCTGGGAGATGAAGAAATTAAGTACAAGCAGAAATCGAAAAGTACTGGGGGAGGTAAGACCAGTACATCGGTATCAGACCAAGAAAAAACGCGGAAGCTGTTTGAGCCTGCACAGTTTTTGAAGCTGCCTCCTGGTAAGTGCATATTTATTAACCCAGCATACTCCAATAAAGATGAGGCTTCTATACCATTGCTGAAGGCAATTAAAGTGCCACTCGCCCTGATAAATATTGAGAAAGAAAATGATAGTGGGTGGGAGAAGCTGATAGTTGAGTTAACCAAAAAAAGTACTCAGAGGCGTCCCAGCCAGTCAGATTTAGATAAAAGAATTGCTGAAGTTGAGAAATTATTTCCAATTCCTCAACAACCAGTACAAGCAGGTGCTGCACCACTACCAGTTGATGCATATAAAGGATTTTTGTAACAGCATGAATGACTTATTGTTAAACAATTATAGCCTGATATCAAGAATAGAGAAAGCTAAAAGACTACCCAGATGGAACTACCAATATCCTCCTTACGTTGAGGCACATTTCCATGATGGAATTTTGGTTTATTGGCACAATAGAGAAATTCCCCAAGCAACTTATTGCGATACATACTTAGAGTGTTTAGCACAGCCATCCCTCATTGAAATCTTCTTCGATAACCAATTGGTATTTGCCAAGATTAATAACAAAGTTATTTTAGATAGATTACCCCAACCACCATGTTTGACTCTAGAACCACTCAGCTAGCTTCCAGCTATCAACAATTTGTAGAAAATTCTCTGCTTAATTTTAGAAGGATTGGGAAAGCCATAGAAGAGTTATTAAAGGCTATCCAAGAGAAAGTTAAAGAGAAGAAGGAGGAATTATCAGCCGTAGACGTACAGGTTGGTAGTGAGAAATATCGACTTGTGCCTGATGAGAAATGTCCTGGGGCGTGGAAATGGGAGTCTGCTCAAATGAGTGACTTCCAAGAACAAACTGTACTGAGACGGTTGGTAACGGAGTCGGCAGTTAATCCTGAAGTTCAGGCAGATATTAGGGATGTTGAGAGAGATTCCTCACTAGCAGTAGTTGCCCACACAGAGAGTGGAGAAAGTATTGTAGTATACCACCAAGATTCAAAGGGTTCCTGTCACACCAACATAGTTACAACAAATCTCGAAGAAGAAGAGATTATAAATGCTGTTAATGAAGTTCATTACCCGTTATCTGAAACAACTGTTGGTGATGAATCACGACGACCAGCAGATGTGGTAGAAGAGAAGGGCGATCGCGTAAATATTGAAGGGTCGGCAGTTGAACCCAAAACTTCACTACTTGATGAGATAGTTTCGCCAAAAGAAGACTACGCGCTCCAAAACTCAGGTTCGCCGTTACCACAATCACCCTCTTGGGAAGAAGAGGCAGTGGTATTCTGGGACGAAGATGCACCAATGCCTGAGCCACCAATTGAGGACTATCCACCCGACCAAGGGGAGGAAGCTTTCGGGTTTCTGGATAAAGACGCGCTAATGCCAAAACCGTCTCGTTTAGGGGAGAAGACAGTAGGGTCAGCAAATCAAGATGCACCAATGCTACCTCAAGAGGAAGAACTGTCAGATCTTGGTGAGGGAATTGACAAAACCGAACCAAGGCTTCAGAATTCCCCAGCTTTTGACATTCCAACCCCAACCCCTGCTGTTTCTCCTCAACGCATAAATACTCAATCCGCTGAAACTGAAACAGAAAATACTCCACCTAGAAAGCGCTCCCTCCAAGAGTCTCAGTTCAATGTCCCAACCGAAACAGATGCCACAGATGCTGAAATTCCAACCAAACCCAGACAAAAACCCGCAGCCGAATATAGTTACGGGCAAATAGCTTCTTCTGATGAAGTAAGTCCAGAAACTAAACGATGGGTTAGAGTTGTAGAGGTTCCAATCTCCAAAGCTGTTGCCAACAGTCGTGCAGAACGCGCTCGCATAAAGGGGGAGAACATTAAAATTGCTCATACAGCAGTGGAGATGCTTAAAGCTTATGGGGAGGAGACTGGTTATGGATATAAGGTATACAAAAGTGATGCCTTTGTAATTAAACTTGAAGGTTCAAAATACAGCATTCACCATAGACGAGACGAGCTTAACTACTTTGGCAATCCAATACTGCAGTTCTCGCTAAACTCTAAAGGTAATCCTAAAATTGAAATTCCTCCTACTCAAATGTTACCTGTGGAAAGACAGGAGTTTCTCATGGTGGGGGAGAGGTTGGAGTCTGGTAAAAAACTGCCCCAATTAGCGATCGCGGACTTGAGAGATATTGCGAATAACCTCGGTTCTCTCGCTCCTGCTGGCACTTTCAAAACTTTGGAAAGCTTTAGAGAGACTGAGATGTTGGGATTGCTAAATTCTGCATTGCAAAAAGCTAACACGGATACTTTGACTGTGGGGGAATACACTCTGACTAGAACTAGGGACGTAGAAGCAGGAAGAGCAAATCTTTCTCTTCATAAAACAGCCCAAGGTGGGGAGAGGAGAGAGTTATTATCTTTTACTCTGCAAAAAACAGATGCAGGGCTTATCAAGCAGGTGGACAAACTTAATATTAGCGATTGGGATTTAACACAGTTGAAATTTATATCCCAAAATGCCAAAGCTTTTGATTTAAGAAATACTTTTGGAAACTTCAGAGGACAGCAGCAACTTGAGGAGTCGGTTTCTGAGATTAAAGTGGAACTCCACCCAGCAATTCGGAAAGCTTGGAACCAGTTGGAGACTCAGGGCGATTCTAAGTGGCACTCCAGTATAAGACAAGAGAATGAGAGAATAAAACAGAACCTGCAAGAGTTTGGGGGGAAACTAACGATTGGGTCGCAGAGGGAACTGTATTTCCAAATCTTAGCTCAACAACAGTTGAACTCCTCCACTGAACAATTCAAAATGCCACAACTTAAAGAAATAATGAAAGATTTAAAGCAGTGGCGTCAAGAGGATATATCTAATCGATATACTCCGTCAGAGCAAATACCTTTTGCTCCAGAAAAAACTGCTGCTAGAACTACTGCTGCAACTAAATCTAAGTCTGAACTATCTCTATAAGGATACCTTGTTTTGGCTTAAGTTTAGCTGAATTGGTGGGAACTTCATTGCCTGTGGAAGAAGTAAAATGCCTGTGTTGTGAGAAAATTGCGCCCTTGAGAGGGTTATGTTACCCGGATTTCTCACAAAGAGATAAAAAAATGGGGTCCTCAACTGCGAAAATGTATATAGGAAAAGCATTTCAGCAGTTATAAGCCATGACCCCAACACTAACAGATCGTACACCAAAACAATTCAAATTCTCACGCTTACTCGTCCCGCCCAATCATAGTCAATTTCCAGGGTGGAACGGTAACATCGGATGCTGGATTAAGCTTGATTGCTGAAATAGACAAAAAACTGCAACAGCTACAGTTTACACAGTGTTTCCAAGATTACCGAAAGCCAAATCGAATTGACCATTCAATAGAAAGCTTAATTACACAACGGATATACGGATTAGTCATGGGATACGAAGACTTGAACGACCATGAAGAATTACGTCATGATCCAATGTTTGCTGTCTTCATTAGGAAAAAGAATTGGACGCTTAGAATGAGCCGGCAACATTAGCAGGAAAAAGTACATTAAATAGGTTGGAACATTGTCCTGATTCCGGAGAACAAGGAGCAGACAGTCGTTACCATAAAATTGGACATTCGGGAGAAGAAATTGAAAACTTTGTGAAAATATTTCGAGAATCTTATGATAAAGAACCACGACAAATTATTTTGGATTTGGATGTAACTGATGATTTATCGGTGTCGCTAGTTTGAATGTAGTTGTTGCTGCTTCCATTACGCCACCAAGAACGACGATGGGATCTTCTGCTTTGAATAGCACTAGCAATTAAGAGTACAAAGCCAACAACTATAAGCACAAACAGTAAAATTTCCATATCTTTTTTAAGAATTTAGTTCTGGTATTGAAGCGAAAAACGTGTAGTTTTAGGATTAATATTTATCTCCCTAGCTCTTTAATCCTTTGCGGTCGTCTCACAAGGTAGTAAACTAAAGCACCAATCAAATGAGTGAAGAGAATGACAAGAATCCAAGCAATTTTGTTGCTTCCCTCATTAGATTCTTTTATAAGACAATCAATAAGCATCCACACCCAAAAGATTGAACTCAAAAATGCACCTAGAAAAAATATAGGATAGATTCCTAAAATTCCTAATTTTCTCAATATAAAGAAGCTGATAAAAATAAAAAATATAAATCCCAAAACCATGTAAAGAAATCCGCTTATATACCGTCGATTCATCGTATTTAATCCTTTTAAACTTGTTTAGAAACGGTTATTATATAAATCATGTCACCACCGCCACCACCACTGTCAGCACCTCAGCTATCACTATAATCACCACCAGAACTGCTGCTGTCGTAAAAACTGATAAATTTCATATTCACGATAAATATTTACGCCGACCTACTTAATTAACAAGATATTTGTAGATAAAAGCAGTTAATGTTTTGCTTGAAAGAAAGGCTTGGGACTAAATCCAAAAACACGAGATAGTAGTGAGTTAGGAAATAATCGAACCGTTTGGTTGTAGTTCCCAACAGCGTGGTTATAGCGCATTCTCTCCACAGCAATCCGATTTTCAGTGCCGGCTAACTCGTACTGTAAATTAATAAATGCTTGACTTGATTGCAATTGAGGATTCTTAGCAGCGTAGTTTCTGAAACGTTCTATCGCAAGCGATACTTCTGTCATTGCAGCAACTTTTTCTGATTGAGTATTGGCTTGAAGATAGACCTGCCGCGAGTGAATCAGTAGAGTTGCTAAATCGCGCTCATGTTGAGCATAAGCTTGCGTGACGCTTACTAAGTTAGGAATTAAGTCAGAGCGGCGTTGAAACTGGTTCTCTACCTGTGCCCAAGCGGCGTCTACTTCTTGAGCGGCATTAGAAAGAGTGTTGTAAGTCCAAATTCCCCAAAGTGCGATCGCAACTCCTACACTTGCCAAAGTCAGCTTAGGGACTTCCAAAAAATAAAATCACCAATAAATATAATGATAATCATTTTGAAAGGGGGAGGGAAGGAGCAGCCATTGGCTGCTCCTTCCCTCCCCCAATTGTAGTAAATTTAACTTAGATGCAAATTTTTGAGTGTATAAGAGTGTTGATACAATTAACTGATTCATTGAAAAATCTTCTCAAAGAAACAGCAACTCAATTAAAGGGTGCAGCAAGACGACGTTTTCAAGCCCAAACTGTGATCGGATTAGGTTATGGTGGACAACTACTGGCTCAAGAAGAATTAGGATGGGATAGAAATACTATCCGTAAAGGAATTAAAGAATTAACTACTGGTATGACTTGTGTGGATAATTATTCAGCAAAGGGACGTTACAAGGCAGAAGAACACCTCCCAAATTTATTAGAAGATATCAAAAAGTTAGTGGATGTCCAAAGCCAAACTGACCCAAGTTTTAAAAGCCAAAGACTATATACACGCCTAACGGCTAGTGAAGTAAGAAAACTATTAATTGATCAAGTTGGGTATAGTAATGAAGAGTTACCAACATCAGAAACAATTCGCCTTAAATTAAACTTTTTAGGTTATCGGCTCAAACGAGTAGCAAAAGTTTTACCTCAAAAAAAATCCCAGAAACTGATGCAATCTTTGAGCAATTAGCAATAATTAATCAATCATCTACAGATGATAAGAGCATTTTACGTCTAAGTCTCGATGCCAAAGCTCGTGTAAATATAGGCTCATTTGATCGAGGAGGCAGAAATAGAATTCCAATTAAAACTGAAGACCACGATTTTGAGCCAAAAACAACCCTAACTCCCTATGGTATCTTTCTTCCAAACCTAGATGAACTATTTTTATACTTTACAGAATCCAAGGTGACGAGTGATTTTATTGTTGATGTTTTATCAGATTTTTGGAAAAGTGAGAGTTGGCGATTTCCAGACATAAAAACACTTATACTCAATCAAGATAATGGTGGAGAGAATAATTCTAGACGTACCCAATTTATGAAACGTATAGTGGAATTCGCTCATCAATACCAACTCAATATACGTTTAGCTTATTATCCACCATATCACAGCAAATATAATCCAATTGAGCGAACATGGGGAATATTAGAAAAATCTTGGAATGGAAGTATTTTGGATGAAGTAGAGACAGCCTTAAACTTTGCTCAAAATATGACATGGAAAGGTCAGCATCCCGTTGTTAAATTAGTAACTCAAACTTACTCTAGCGGAGTTAAGCTTACTAAAAAAGCTATGGATGAAATTGAACGACAAATTGAGCGTCTCACCAATTCTACACATGAAACATTTCCCAATCTAGGTCAGTGGTTTATTGATATTTATGGTGGAATAAGCAGATAAGAGTCAATTTTGATAAAAGGTTGAATTCTAAAAATAGTCAATACTAATTATTATCATGCACCTGAAATTTCCTACAGAGTGCAAAGTTTTTTATGGATATTTAGGGGGGAGGAAACGGTTGCCGTCGGCAACCGTTTCCTCCCCCCTAAAAATGATTATCATTATTGTTCAAGCATGAATTCTTGGTTTTTGTTGATTAATTTATTTTTTGGAAGTCCCTTAGAAGAGAAACAGCCTACTCCCAATAGCCTAAAAACCCTTCATGAAGTTTCCAAGCAACGCATTAGAGAACTTGTTGCAGAAAATCGGGAGATAAAACGCCAAAATGAAAAGCTTCGAGGTCATGTTGCCGAAATATTTGAGTTACGAGAAGAGTGTGAGCGTTTGCGGACACAATTACGGCTATTGACTCCACCATCACAGAAGATGAAAGTAGTACCTATACATACAATCTCAAAAAAAACTGCTCCAGCTTCAACTGATGATATACCTGAAGAAATAGCACAGCTAATTGAACGGATGGGTATTAAGTTGGGAGTCAAGCTGAAGCGAGAGATAGCGATTCACGACCCCGAAAAGGTCAAAAAAGCGATCGCAGCCTTCGGCCAATACCGCAGTCAAACCCCTGTCAATAACCCAGGTGCTTGTCTGTTGGTCATGATCCGTACAGGAGCAGAACCAAACATTCCACATCAGCCAACAACTCCCCAAGAAGATGAATTCGAGCGTTGGTATCAGGAGGCTATTTGTATTGGCTTCTGTCAAGATCTTCCTAAAAACTATTTATCGACTCAACAGGGACAGGTAATGGTCAGAGTAACAAAGGAAAATTCGCCAGTAGGATACGAGTTGATGGCTTGGCGAGATGCGAAAGCGAAAATGGAGAGTATGTAAGGGGTTACGTTGTAGAATGATTTCTCAAAACATATTACCGCCAAGCTTTACACGACGTGGATTCCGCATAAGCAGGCAAAGCGTTGATGGAGTTGCGAGACAAGCGACTGTACCGTTCTACTCATAAAACCTTTGAAGAATACTGCCGTGATAGATTTGGGCATAGTCGCCAAAAATCTAATTATTTAATTGCTGCTACGGGCGTCTTCGACAATTTGACAACGAATCGTTGTCAAAATCTGCCAACTGAAGATTTGACAACCATTGAGTTACAAATCTTACCTAGCAGCGAGTATCAAGTCAGACCTTTGACCAAACTCCAACCAGAGCAACAGCAACAAGCTTGGCAGCAAGCGGTGGAAGAAGCAGGTGGTAAAGTGCCGTCAGGTCGTATTGTCAAAGATATAGTACAGCGTATTATAGAACGTACCAAAGTACCAAATCCTTATCGAGTGGGAGAGGTTTGTCAGTTTGTTGTGAAAGATAATCCGGAATTGAGAGGCAAGGGCGGATGTTGGTGTATCGTCACTTCTGTAAATAATTTTAGTTGTACTGTTAATTCATCGGATGGAGAATATATTGTGAAAATAGAGCATTTGAAGTCGCTTGAGTATTCAGATTCTGATTGTGAGCAGCTGCAATTGTTGTGCGAGCGCCTGAGAAAACTTCGTAATAGCAGCGATTTGGAACAAGCAGCAGTAAGCGTTTTGAAGCATTTGGGAGAGGTAAAGCGCCCGTACCTGACGCCGTTAGAAGAAAAGTTGTTGGGTGTTTTGGAACAGGAGTATCAAGAAATATAAGTCATAACTTGAAATGGGTTGCGCAAATTTGTACAACCCTCTATTTTTTCTAAATATTCCGAAGAGTAGGAATTACCAACTTTAACAGAAAATCATCATTAATCACTAATTTTTCATTGCTTTACTAACAGTCAGTAGACCGAAAACTTTGGCGCTTGTCAAAAAATAGTAGCCTGTGATACAGTTTTTCGAGAATTCAAAAAAGTTGATCGTTTTTGATGAGTCATAAAGGAAACTTATGAATCTGCCCCCAGAATCAACCTCAGGCAGTCCTACGTCAAACGCACTTCATTGACTACCCCATAGTTGCGATCTATACTTTGACGTAGAAATTCCAGCATTTGTTTTAGAGTAAATAGATGAGAAAAAGCCTTTTTACTACTTCTTCTTAAAGCACTGAGATAATGCCATAATAGATAAATCCAAATATTAATAATTAAAAATGCCAAAGCTACGAATAGAAACCTAATGGTTGGATTTTTAATAGTGGTTTTGATGCGGCATTGATTTTTCATTCGATAACTACTTTCAATTCCGAAACGTAGCCTATAGTCATCATGTATTGAATGTAATGACAACTTAACTTTATTGACAGCATAAACAAAAAACTCGCGTCCATGATCTCGTCTTTTCCCTTTCTTATACGTACAAACTATCCAAACTTGAAATGTAACTGAACCATACTTATCGCTATTTAAAGTGTAAGTTGTTTTATAACTACGCCGTCCTCTAATTAATTGTCTAGTTCCTCCATGTTTACCCCGAATAATAGCTGGCATCTCGAAGGGAATATCTAAAGCTTGCAACCACCGGATTACGGGGACACAGAAGAACTCTCTATCTAAAAGCAATCGCTCAATTGTCAATGATAAAGGTTCAATTAATGCTAAAAGATAAGTAATAATTGCCACTAAAGTATCTTGTTTTCGGACAGCTTTAATAGCTAGAGTTACTCGTTGATTTTTCTTAATTACATATAAAGTTGCGTAAGCATAGAATGAACAAGTACCACTTTTAGCTTGACTTCTAGAAATATATGGTTCTTCTGATGGTGATGGTGTTCCATAATAGGGAATTAAATTAAAGTCAATAGCAATTTTATTTTTTCCTTTTTGAATCCCATTTGGTATACGACTTTGAAGCGCTGCGTTTAAATCTGATTCTAAGGAATTTAGATCTGAATACTTCCCCAAGTGGTAATAAATATTCCTGCTCGTAGACAAATTTTTTAAAACTTTACTAGTATTCTCTATACTATCTTTCTGAGTAGCTGCTCTAATTAAAATTTCAAAAATATTTTCTTGCTCACACTCACCTTGTGTTTTTATAGGAATATATTCCGTTAAACAGTTAACTACCTCCTCTAATGTTTCACTGTCAGTTAAAATTGGGGAATTTGTCCTACTCATTAAACTCTGTTCTCCTGCGTCAATCTCCTCTTTACTAACCTACCTTACAAAAATTCATCCTCCTTCTCCGTGATTTCTCCCTCCTCTCACTCGCCCGACTAGTTCAAACTCTTAGGCGATTGTGCTCCCGCGCACTGCCCCTTCGGGGCAATCACGTAAAGCTTCACGTGCTTCTAGTTGGGGCAGTAAAGCGGTTAACCTTTAAAAGTACTGCTCACTCAGTGTATTACACAGAAAAAAGGAGCAACTTGCCATGTAATACAAGGCGATCGCCTGGATATTTATTTTTATGGATCTCCCTAACATGGCGTACCAATAGAGCGAAGCCTAAGGTGTTTACGCCAATCTATATTCCATAACCTTGCATCTTGGCGATGATGTATTACACGGTTGAAGCGAATCGTTCTGCCTTGTATTACATGGACGAATAGGCTCTTCCTTCCGTGTAATACAAGGTTTGATATTTTCTCTCACAATTTGTTCTAAGTGCCTCAGTTTTGCCTGTACGTTCGCTGCAATACCCAAAGCCAACGGTTGAAACCTCGATTAATCTCAGGGAGCGAACTAAACGATAGTCGAACAAAGCCCTTGCACCAAGTAATACACCGTTGACCCCAGATCTCTGGAGTTTATCTATTAGCTTTTGTTATCAATTAAATTTTCCCAAAACAACAAAAATCTGTATCCTTTCATACAGTTAATTAAACAAAAGTCTGGTTTAGAATCTATTTTTCAGAGCGATCGCCAAACTTTTCGGTCTACTGACAGTAAATATCTGCAATCCTTATTTTATCATCGGGACTGGGGAATTTTAGAGTCAGGCGTTAAGCGTAGCTCTCCGTAGGAATCGCCTGTTGAAAGCCAGTTCTAGAGAGATATTGGCATTTTTCGGAGATATCTATTTGATTGCTTAAATAAATCGATTAAGTGCGATCTTGGCAGCTTTATAGCCCGAAGCTTGCCGTCCCATCTTCAGTTCAAAGAAAATCTGCTTTGCTATTGATTCAAAATCCACAACATCATGCACTTTGGTAATAGCTGACAGTTCTTTAAGCGCTGAATTTTCTTGAGTAAGATTCTGTAGTTGTGCTTTTAACTTCTCTATCTCTTGCTTATACATTGAAAGCATAGTTTGTTCCGTGAAACTCAATTTGGACTCCTGTTACTTTCGATAGGTCTAGATCACAATTATACTTAGGATCAACTGATATATTCCAAGAAGTAAAAGGACTAAGAGTAGCATAATTTGATTGATTTTCGCCAAAATTTGCTTCTTCTTCAATTGTTTTTGCTACTAGATTAGAAATTTTAAATATTTTACTAATTGGTTCATGTGAAAAAGAAAAATCCTCGTCGTTTTGGCTTCTTATTTGACTTTTTCCTGTATGAGTTATTTTTATCTGTAATTGCTCATCTGAAGTTTTTACTCCATCTATCCAAACACGAACAAGCCGTACTCGTACATTAGCCATACCACTAAATGGGTTCTCTTCCTTAGTTGTATTACGAGTGACAGTTGGAATTTTTACCATTAATTGATTTGTACTTATAAAAAAGTTAACTTGGTAAGAGGGAACTTTAAAAATTAGTTTCGACTGCTCTGACTTTGGAAACGACTGGGCATTAGTGCCAAAATTTTCTATTGCTTTTTGGTACTCATTTAATATAGCGTTTTTGGCAGCAACTAATGCTAAATGATTAATCTGCGGCAGTGTTTTGTTTCCATATGCTTCAGTAATTAACTTGGTGTTTGATAATGCCCAGAATCGAAATGCTCTTGCAGTCAAATCTAGTATTTCCATGATTTGATTGCGGGCTGAGTAATATATACTTGAAACAAAAGTAACTAGATCGGGCAGATCAGGTGCTAGTTGTTCCAGTGCATTATCGTTAAGTTCCTGTTGACGTTGGTGGGCAGCATCTATCATTTGTTTATTTTTTAAGATCAATGTTACTGTAGCGTTATAGGTCAATATTTGGTTATTTCGTTCTAGTATTTTAGAGATATATGCTTCAAAAGCTTTCTTTAACTCATCCAATTCTGAGGGAAATTGACTATAAAAACTTTTGAAAAAATTCATAAGCTGTTGTTCTTCAGCAACCAGTTTACCTGCACCGGGATCATCTGAAGCTAATGTACCGTTGTCAAGAGCTTGATAGCTCTCCTGAAGACTCTTTAGATCAGACTGAACAGATTTAATTTGGTTAACTATATATTCTTTTTGAACTGGCACACCTTGATCGTTAGTAACATTAGTGACGCCGTTATATAAAAATTCGCTGGCTTGAGTCAATATCATGAATTCTGACCTTGGAGCAAATGCTAAAGTAGTGAGGGATTGGAATACAGTATCGAAATTAAAATTAAAATGGCTATGAATTACCTCCTCTAAGTCTTTGAGCTTTTGGTTTAATATTTGCTTTAAAGGAGGCAAAATTGTCTGATAGCTATCAATTATATTAGCTGTGTGAAAGACAATTCCTTGTAATGAAAAGTTCTGAGATTCGGCATTAATAATAACGCTTTGCTGTTGATTTCGTGCATTCTTGATCTGCTCAATAGTCGCCTTTTTAGATTTAAGCGAATCAAAATAATTCTTATAGTATGTTTCAAGTGTTCTAAAATTCTCAATAAGTTCATCGAGCAAGTCTTTATAAAAGTTAAAAGATGCCAATGGAACGTGATTGCTATCGTAACCAAAAACATCTTTTCCTTGCTTTAGGAGGGTGAGATAATTTGTTGTTTCGTTATAAATTGAGCGTAATTGATTAACAGATTCAATCGCACAAAACTTACTCTCGTTTTCATTGTAAAACTTAACTAAGCCAGAACCATCTTTTACATCTACAAACAACTTAGTTCGTGCTTGAAGACGCAACAAAAGTGTCATGACATCTTTGACTTCTTGAGGCTTATTAACTGGATCGAGAGTCCAGTACATAAGTTTGATTTTTTCTAAGAGTCTTGCACATTGGCTAGGATGTATGAAGAAGAAAGGGGTAAAATCTTTATGAATAAGCTCGTTGGGTACACCGAAGGGTACAAATGTAAGACTTCCATCAGAACCCGAATGCCCACTCTTACCGTTCTTGTTTCCTTCACCATAAACACCATATTTTCCTCCAGAAATATTTATAAGGGGTTCATTTTTAAAATTATTAACTAATTTATAAAATTCTACTTCTACTTTTTGCCTGGATTTTTTAAACTCTTCTTCTGTAGAAGAAGAAACAGCATTATTTAATATTTGGCGCAAATTACTCAATACTGGCTCTTCGGGAATTATGCCTAAAATATCATTTAAAGCTTGTTTTTGAGTATCAAAAGATGACATTTGGTAAATACTTTTAAGCTGAGATACCCATTGTAAATAGGGCAATCCTACAAGGATTACCACCTTACCGCCATTACCACCATCCCCGCCGTCACCACCATCTGTCCCTGTCGAACTGTTGATACCTTGTTGTCCTGCACCACCATCACCACCTTTAGCGGCTATATTGAAAGTAGGTTTTTCTAAATTAGCTAGTTCTAGATAAAGAGACAAATTACCACTGTTGTCTCCGTTCCCTCCTTGTTCTCCCTTGTTAGTTTTATCTTGGTTGATTGTTATGTTACTTGTTCCTGCTTTTCCAGAAACGTCAAAGAGTCCATTTCCTGAAACTGTGAGAGAATAAGTTGATACAATTCCCTCTTTTATTTTGAATGAGTCTGCAAGAATCAAATTTTCAGCAAAAATCCAAATTGAATCTTGAGAGCGATCTTGTCCAAAGTCTGTATTTTTACCAATATCAAAACTATCTAATACACTAATGACAATAGTTTTCTCATTAATGTTTATCGTTTGGAATACTTCTAATGATTGAGAAAGCAGTGTATTCATAGCTGTTGTAGTCATAAATTTTTACTCTCCTTTAAAGACATCGTTACGGTGGTTGTCTAGTTCTCGGCTACTGCGTTCTTTTTCTTCAGAGGCTTTCCTAGCATCTCTTTGACTTTCTTGTTTCTTTTCTTCTAATTGAGCTTTCTCAGCCTCAACCTCAGCTTGCCTTTTAACTAAATCACTAATCTCTCGATTTAGATCACTTTGCTGTTGTTTAAGCGTGAGATCTTCAGAACCTTGTTTGAGTTGTTCTTCTACCTCTTTTAATGCGTCTTTCTTGGATTGAAGCTCACTACTTGTCTCACTAATTCTTGATTCTGCGCCAGTTAATTCCTGTTGTATTTTTTGTTGATTTCCGCTCGACCAATGCGTTTTCATCTCTAATAAAGTTTTCCTTACAGCTATTTCTAAGTAAGAATTAACAATATTCGGAGGAGCATTTACATTCGGAAAAGCATTTACAAGTCTCGAATAGCGTGGCCCCACGATGAGTGCATCTGATACGCTTCTAATTCCTTCCATACCAATATTTTGATATAACGCAAGAATATCTGGCGATTGGGTAAGAAATGTAAGGATAGAACCACTTAATTCTTGGTAAAGGGAATCACGCAATTCTACCTGGGCAGATAGCGATGCAGTCAAATCCTCAATGCTCTGATTAAAAGGATTATCGATTCTGTCTAATGCCTTGGATACATTTATATCAACGGCATCATCAATTTTTTTAGAAATATAATCCCAATCTATATTATCAGAAGCTATCTTTTCTATCGTTGTTCCATAAAGCGAAAGAAGATTGGCAAAAACATCTTTAGGCGGAATTTTCTCTAAACCTGTTTGTTCAAATCTAGAGTTATAGATCAGGTCGTCAATTGTGTAAACACCTATGCCACGTCTTCCTTCCGGATCGACGATAAAAGTCGCTCGACCTTCCGCCCTAAGATAATCAATCGGATTACCCTGTGTTCCTCTTAAGATAATATTGGGGCTTTTTTCATCTCTGACTGAAGTTGCTTGGAAGAAGTCAACATTACCTAACTCAAAAAGAGCATTGCCAATAGCACGATTGAAACTAGCATCATCAGGAGATGTATAAAGACTTCTCAAATCATCCTTTACTGTAAAAACAGTACGGTTACTTTGTTTAGCTCGCTCCAATATTTCTGTTAGAAGTGGATGATCAGCACCATTAACCTTTAAACTGAAATCTATTCCATTTAAAGCTCTAGTTTGAGTAAATAGGAACATTGTTCGCAATTCCCTAGCTGGGACACGAATCCATGCTGGATCTCTACCTGCTTCATACCTGAAGTAGTTAATTTCCTGAGTGCCTGCTACGGTTGGATTTTGATAATGTTCCAATTCAGGGAAGGGACTGCCATCATTAATAAACTCCCCCGACATATAAAGTCCTTGTGAACCCGTTCCATCGGTGCCTAAACCTGTCCAACGGTTACCTGTGTCGTTTGCCAGTAAAGTCCATATTTTGCGCCCATTCGCTTCGTCCTGTGGTCTCAAATTGTAGTAACTTACATATCTATATAATGGAGTACCTTCACTCCTCGTCGTGAAAAATGGATTTAATGCATCACGTTTTGCAAATATCTCTTTGGCAGCAGACAAGATGGCATTATACAATTCGGGTATGACAATTTTTGGCATAATCACTTCTCGTTGACAAGTAAAGATAAATTAGGACGAGAACTATTTGGTAGTAAAGATTCAGGTGTTTGAAACCCAGTCACAGATCAAGTTTCAAAATTGAGTTTGGCTTATTAACATACCTTGATTCGCAATAATCTACGAAAACATAAGCTTTACGTGATTATTATTGAGAATATCAATTTGCGACTAATCCCCGTAACCCCTTATCACGAAACGATTTTAGAGATTTTAGTATGACCTGAATCCTTACATTTGGTATTAAGGGTGAAAGTGGTATCCTCAAATCAATGAAATCCCGTGCCGCTTTTTTGAGCGACCCCATACACAAAATTGTTTTTCATTACACCCCCAAACATTCTTCTTGGTGAGCCAGTGCGTTGGGCGCGTTCCCCGACTTGTTCGCGCAGCGTCTCCGCAGGAGTTAGCAACTGGCGAACCCGAAGGACTTAACCAAATTGAGATTTGGTTTAGTATTTTGCTTCGTAAGTTAATTAAGCGTGCCAGTTTCAAAAGTTTGGATGATCTCAAAAACCGAATCCTCCAATTTATCGACTACTTTAATCAAACAATGGCTAAACCTTTTAAGTGGACATACAAAGGTAAAGTATTGGCTATCTAATGCTTGGCTTATTTACGCCACACTGTACTAGGTTCAATGGGTAATCTTTAATTCCCGGCGAATTATTCTGACGTATTTTATCGAGGAATTTAATCCGTGCAATCGCTTGCTTTAAACGCCCTATTGATTCTAACTCCCTTAGATATTTCCGAACAAAATCAAGTCTTTTGGAGTATGTATACCGTCTTTTTTATCGAATTTGAAGACATTTTGCCCTGAAAAAAGGAGATTAGAGACGACAAACACATTAATGCCCGGTAACCCAAAATCAAAACTGCCTATTGCTGGAACAATCTTCTGTTTGACATCATTCTCAACGTTCTCTAAATCGCTCCCCCAGTTTGCGCCTTTTACATTTTCAGTGGAAACCTCCACATCACTGGACTCCACAGTACCGGTGAATTGAATCACATCACTTTCCGAAATACTAATAGAATTCGATAACTGTTTATTTATCTTTACGTTCAGATCGAAAGCCCCTTCCTGATGGATGCTATCACCTGTAGATATGTTAACAAAATTACTTTTCCATTTCACTTTTTGGCAGAAGTTAAAATTTACTTGAGCTACAGAGTTATCCAAAGTAAACTCAAAGGAATGTGTGTTGAAGTCAATCACGATATCATCACTGAATACTTGATTTTGACCCGAGGTTTTTAAACCAGAAACGCTTATCTTTTTATCTTTGGTTAATTTATATTTGATTCCCGACTTCTCAGTACTTACTCGCTCAACTTTCCAACCTTTCTGACTAAAACTCTTAGTAAAGTAATTTTTGCCCATGAAATCGTTGGAAATGATCAAGCTTGCAGTGTATCCTTGTGGGATTGGCAATATCTGTTTATCTCCTGGTTGAAATGATGGATTTGGATTGCCCCTATCATTGTCGCTATTTACGGTTTGAATATAGATACTTAGAACTCCTACATCTCCTTGTTGAGTCGTAGCAAAAATAAACGACTTAGGAAGGATTTGTTCTTCTTGACTTGCCTTTTTATTTGTAACGCTAGTAAGAGCATATTCTATTTCTTGTACAGCCTCACTGTTAAAATACTCAGAAATTTTGATAATCGCTATATTTAATATATCAACATCCTCTGGTTGGGGTGTCGGGACTATTTTATAGGGGTTTTCACTTTTTGAACCTTTAAAATGAATATATATATGTTGTTCCTTCTCTTCTGTATCTTTAAACTCAACAACACTGTCACTTTCTGTAATTTCTTTTGTATCCCCGGCAATAGTAGCTAATGGAAATTCACCTACAAGAGTATAGTTCCTTCCTGTGATTGACCTTTTAATCTCCTGTTCTTTACTTTCCTTTTGAGTAAATGTACAAAAAAGTTTTTCTATAGGCATACTCAACGAACATTTTGCTCTCTGACCCTCAAGAAACTGAAGAAATGGAGACCCGAAAGTCATATCAACACTTAGATCATAGTCTTTTTGACTCATAAATTCGTGATAATCAGTAGTAAAAGACAGGTCACGTGCCAATTTACCAGCTTGATAATTATTTTTTAAAAAATCATTTAATTTATCAACAGAATAAGAACAAACAAGATCCCAATTATTAGATGATGGATTACCCTTCATGGTCTCTATTAGCTCTTGTACTGAAGGCATGCCAGATATTTGATTTTTAGACATTCTTTCTCCAAAAAAAAGTATTAGTGGACAGTCCAATCAGGCGGGTACTGTTTAAGTATAAGCCATTAATCAACTTTTATGTCATCACTAAATACACGTCAATTTTCTTGAGTTTAATAAAAAATAAAACTGTTCCGATACTAATAGGAGAGCGTTTTTCGGAGGAGATGGAACAGACGATGGTCAGACAGGGTGACCACCCCGTCAGCTTTTTGATGGTTTGCAGGAGATTTTCATAAAACATGATAACCTCAGTTATGAAGTTTTTAGGTTTTAGCAAAAAATGCGATTTTGAGCCAAATGCTATACTCTTCCCTTTTAAAACATTCTCTAACAAATTTGCCAATACGCTTTTACCATTTCAATATAATTCTGAAGCATTGAGCGAATCTCATTTTGTTTAATTAACTCGTTCCAAATCTGTTCTCCCTCCTGGTTTTGATTAAAAATAAAAATACTTGCTTTTTAAGCTATCCGGATGCCTACTGTTTTCGTCAAAGCATCAGGTAAAGCCCAATGCAGGTGAATACCTGCGTTCAAAGGTAAGTTTTGATTTTGAAAGGGTTGAGAAACAATCTCTTCACTGATGTTTGCAACATCAGGGTTCACGTCCCGCTTCCCATCGAAATAAGGTTGACGGCTAAAGTCTGCCATCGCCTCTACCACTTGCTGCTCCTGTGGCAGATACAAGGCATTTAGATGAACGGGAACCATTAAGATATTGCTCATAATTATCACTTCGTATCGGACAAGCAGTCGTTTCAGCAGGCAATCGGGTATGCCGTCGCCAGTCACATCCACTCCTTTGGTTATCGGGATTGTGAAAGTCGTTGGAGAAGCACTCAAAGAATTGGAAGTTTTGCAATACGCAATGGACGATGCTTACCATGCGATCGCCCTAATTCATATTTGCATTCTGCAACGCCCTGTATTGGCACAGGCTTTGCCAAGACGAAGGGTTTGTAGGGAGACTCATGAAACGTAGCAAAACAACGTAAAACGGTGTAATTTATTGTTGTTCGAGTGAGGCGATTGCGCGGAGCGCAGACGCCAAGGGCATATCGCTAGATATTTTTTATTTCCTAAACAAGATAGTAGGTACAGACATTCGTTTTGTGTAGATTCTTAGAAGTTGTAGACAAATTCTTTTATTTGCATGATACTTGCTGTTTAGTTACTTGTAGCATCATGTATGATTAATTACGCTCTTGCATCTATCCAAAAGCAGATGTTGTAGCGAATATTATTTATCCCCACGGATAGATGTTGTGTTATAAAAATTGGTATCTATACCCAGTGAAGACTTTTGAAACGCTCGTTGAGCAGCTGCGTTGATGAACCCCAGCACCCGTTCAAATAGCCTCACTTTATATGTAAACCCACACTCAAGCTAATAATCTGCCCGATTAAACACCCCACCGTATGGTGGTCGTGTTTCTAACAACAATAACGGTTTAATTCTAGCTCCGGCGATTTCGAGCATATTTTTAATGGTATGGTTTTATAGGGGTGCTTGCCGAGATAGACAAGCAGGATGCCCACCCCACTAAAAACCCACCCCACAAGCATTTTGCCTGTCCAAGGGTAGGTACAAAACTAAAAATGGTTCCGAAAGTTAGTGAGTGAAGAGTATGACTGAATACTATACTAAATTAACAAATGACTTTCAAGCGAAAGAAGAAACCACAGTCAATACTATAAAACGTGTAGACATATCAACCTTAACACCAGAAACATTTTTTGAACAATTCCAAAAAGTCGGCAGCCCAGTTATCATTACTGGATTACTTAAAGAACTCGACTGGAATCTAGACTATCTTAGTGAAAAATTAGGTAATCAGAAGTTTATAGTAAACTTTTACGGACAAGAAAGATACAAACAGGACAAACGCCAATGGACAAACATAGGTAGTGGAGTTGAAACGCAAAGTATGCTCTTCACCGAATATGCAGATATGTTGCGTAATCATCAAGCTCATGAAAATGATGTTTACTTAGCAAGATGTTCTATCCAAAACACAACCCTAGCTAATACGGATTGTCTAACGAATATTGGAGAGCAGCTTGGTTTAAAGAAACCCTTTAGCGATCTCAACATTTGGGTTGGACCAGGAGGTCATACAGAATGTTTGCATTATGACACGATGGATGGAACACTCATGCAACTTCATGGGTCTAAAAAAGTCGTACTTTTTCCACCTTCTCAGATGTATAATCTCTATCCATTTCCGATCTATGTTCATTTGCGCCACGGCTTAAAATTGCGTTCTTGGTTTAGTCAAGTATATCCTGAGCGCCCAGATTTTCAATCATTCCCGAAATTAAAGCAAGCACTCCAGCATAAACACGAAGTGATACTTAATCAAGGTGAAGTTCTCTATATTCCGTCAGGATGGTGGCATGAAGTCACGGCATTGGGGGATGAGATGGTGTGTTCAGTCAATCGATTTTGGAGCGTATCTCCTATCTCACGAATCGTTTTTTCTTGGACTATATTGCGTGACAGCTTGGGAATGTTATGTGCTTTACCCCATACTTTATTGAGTTTGGCGAGCGCACTATTTAGTAGAGAAAGAAAGCAAAAAATCGCCAAGATTTTAAAAATGTTCTAACACCTAAAAAGAAAATTAGATGAGCAACCAAAGATTTATTCAAGAAGCAGCCCATAAACTTGCACCTTTCAAACCCAATCGATTTGCCAAAATCTCTGAAAGAGAAGATAAATGTGATATTCCAGCGCTAGCTTGGAGAGCGCTCTTGGCAAACCGCGATTTCTTCACTTGGAAAGGGATACTTTTCGTGAAAGGCCCCACCGAAATAGCTCTTTATTCAATGCTCTTGTATGAACTTCGCCCGAAAACAATAATCGAAATAGGAGCATTTAACGGTGGCAGCGCGATTTGGCTAGCCGATCACGGGGTGAAATGAGCAATCGTACAGAAAGTTACGCTAAGGCTGAAACCTTTACTG
>CAZZYE010000010.1:0-35094 GCA_964658145.1 uncultured Stigonema sp. | reverse complement strand
ATTGCACTCAGGCTCAGTCAAGTGGAAGCCGTGGATTATCTGTTGATTTCTCCCCCGGAAGACAGCACGTCCGATTCTAAACAGATGTTTGCACTCTGATAGAATCCGGCTACGCTCCGTTTACGATATTCTCATCTAGCCGATGCATCCTAGTATGAAACCGCCAAGGTTTGATCTGCTCGGATCTCAGCCACCTCCACACCGTTGAGGTTGCGATCAAGACTACAATACCCAATGTGACGCGGAGGGGCGGCAATGTCGCTACAACTCCCGGAACGCCAGTGGTAGATCAAAATCCGTTGGTTTGCTACAAGCGATCGCCATAAATGAGTGTTCGTACAATTGCTTGAAATATGCGAGGACGCCCAGGACGTGGTGCTTCTTCCACGCTACGAGTTTGACATCAACGTTTACGCCACTTGCGGACGAGGGCTGATGAACAACCGATGCTTTGCGCGACTTGTGCACCCGTCCAATCTGGATTCTCAGCACTCGTAATTATTATTATTAGTTAAGTATTCTTTAAAACTTAACTCTACGTAACTCATGGTTGGCGATCGCAGGGGGAAGATTGATAGCTATTTGTTCCTAAAGTTTTGGTTAGAGGTAATCAGTGGCATGGTAGCCACCGTCAGAAGCTTGGTTCTAAGCAGTTTGCAGTGCTGCAACTAGGAATTTTTTAGGTAATGATGAAGCGTTTTTGACGTTACGGATTTTGGCTTCAACTCGTAGCTGTTTGACTGTCATTTTTGAATAATCTGGACGTGGTGTACTGTAGCTGCTTATTAGTGAGGGTGCAACTGAGAGCCACTCATGGAGCGCTTGAGATTCTTTGGTTTGTGGCAATGTTTCGATTATTGGTTTGACAACTGGCTTCCGTTGTCTTGTTTTGGCAAGGTCAATGACGTTGAGCGCTTCGCCTGTCTCATCTGGTTGTGAGACTATCCACTCTAATGTTGCGCATGTGGGAAGTGTTGGGGTAGGTGCGATTAGCTTTATTAGCGCAGTTTCTTCCATTGGTATTATCTGGGATTTTGGAGAGGCGTTTTTCCAGGCTTGGCGCAGAGTGGTGATTAGGTCGAGGCAGAAGCTAACGGTGAAGATTGCGATTATGGCGATCGCGGTGGTAGTTAGGATTGCTTGAGCAGTCATGAGTTTGATTCCTTATAGTTGCGATTGGTTTAGGGTTTGGGGTGTGGCGTCGTTTCCCGATATCTCTATACTACTAACTTAATAGTATTAGTGTCAATAAGTTAGTAATACAAAAAGCTCATAGGAAATCCCTTCCCCTATTAATTTTAGTTATATATAGTTAGCACTACTAGCGTGGTAGTACTATAAAGAGGTAACGCATAAAGGGAAGTCAAATGGTGAGAAACAAAGTAAAGGAATTTTTGGAGAGTAGAGGGCTAACTGTGTACCGCTTTCAGAAAGATACAGGGATTGCCAGACGCACAGCCTATGACTTGACGAACAAACCAGATCAGTTACCTGCTCAGCCCGTTCTCACTAAAATTTGTGACACCTACGAAATTCAGCCCGGTGAAATATTGGAATGGTCAAAAGGTTAAAAGATGACTGAAGAACAAGCTTTTGAACATGCCAAAGAGACAATCCTAGCTATGCGTCCTGACGCTGATAGCTTCTACTTAGCGTTCGCGGAAACAGAGGAGACAGATTGAGTAGTGATGATCGGGTATTTGCGCTATTGGGAGGCGGAAGACATCGATAGTGAGGTAGGTTAGTCGTTGGGGCTGACCAATGCCGATATTGGCGAACCTAGCGGACGCTGGCAAAGTCAGGTAATTATTTTTCCTAGTGGCGACGGCAGCCTAACTATAGACGACATTTTCGACTTAAACCAACACCCCGAACTTTTAGAAACTACTGAGCAAGAGTGGCGAGAGTGCGCGATAGGTTAGAGGATGAATAGAAACCATAGATTAAAATGTGAAATGCTTTAACTACTCCCTGACCATTTCAACGATAAAGTTACTCCCCTGACAGCGCAGGAGATTGACCAGCTTTGTGACGAATTGAATACATAGGAGCCAAGATGGAACTATCGAACCAGTTTTATTTAGGCAATGACACAGAAAAATCATTTTATGATTTCCCTTTACCCCTTGGTGAAGTGGATGGGGTATCAGTCTATGAAGGTGATTCCTGTCTGCTACCTTTTTGCCAACTTAGTGACAGAGAGTTGTATGATGACACAGACCCCGAATATGATGATATTCCCTTTTAGTCATTAAACTGTTGCAAGCCGCGCCGTTTCTTTCCGGGCGACTTGCCCGTACCATCTATCAATTGCTGAATGGCTTGATGAAAAGAAAAATGAGTTTCAGTAAACCAAAAAGTTTTTTCCCGATTTGCGATCGCTCTGCCTGCAAAACACTGCGATCGCCTTTTCAATTTGAGCCAGTTTCATGTCATAGCTCAGGACAATGCACACTGTTAGCCAGACACCCCAAGTAGCAGCACATTGGGATTATTTTTCTCGCCTCTGCGTTAGTAGCCTCCGTCCGTTCAAGAGGGTTCGAGCCGTAACTATCGAGCGGGTGAGGACGAACACCGCAGCGTCCTGAACGAAGTAAAGGATCTGGAGATTCATCCTAAAACTCACTCAAGTCGTCCCAATCATCAGATGTCTAACTTTGTCTACTTTGTGCGGAATGTGGGTTCTTTACCTCTAGCCCAAAATATCAATAACTGCTGCTAGAATTGAAGGTGCTTTGTGCGAAGCCGGAATAAATAGTCGCTTCTGCCAATCAATAATTTCTGTAAAGCATCCAACAGCAACAAGTTTGTCTACCAAAGGTAGGGCATTAGTTAATTCAATTCGGCGTTCATTTGCAACAAATGAACTTCTTAACATAACGCCTCCGGGCAATTGTTCCGAATAACGCTTATTAAGTACCAAATCAACTAACTCTGCTGGGCTTAATAGCTTGTTCTTGATACCCAATTGCTCAGCACAGGCGCGAATATTTTCCGCGTCAACTACACGCCCTAGAACAGTTTCACCATTGCTTAATTGCAATCGATACACTCGACTTTTTTTGTCAGGAAATATCTTCCAAATTGGTAGAAGAATGCCCGTAACAAGGTGGATGTAATCAGTGGTAAATCGAGGTAATTGATCCACCTCTTTTGACCAACTTTGCAAGAACTCCGATTCGGTAACTTTTTGCCAAGTAGATTCTTTTTGCAACTGTTCTAGTGGAACACGAACCTCTTTCTGAGGGCGGATTAACAAAACTCGCCGTCTGACTCCTCCTGACTCATCAAATATGCTAGTTGTTGGAATGCAAACTCCAGCCTTGCCAGATATTTTATTTACCATCAGTTCACCTTGATAGGAGTTAGTAAACTCAATCATTTCTTGAGGAGTTTTGATGTTAGTCTTTTGTAATCGCTCAATTTTTAAGTAATCAGTGGTGCTCTTGCTAGTCGGATGAGTATAAACTGTTTCTTTGCTAACAAGAGTTAGCTTGTCTGCTTGGATGGTTTCTACACCGACTTCATATACGCCAGCAGCGATCGCTGTTTCAATCTTGCAATCAAGTAAAAGTTCAAAGCGCTCAAATATCAGATTTTGCTTTTCTATTTTCAAAGCTAACAGCCGATTAAGAAACTGCCGCAAAGGTGGTAAATCTATTTTCATTCCACCTTCATAAGAAGTAAGCGATAATCCCGTCATTTCCTCAAACAACTCTAAAGGGACGAGAGCGAACCTTCCTTGATAAATCTGCCTGAACAGTTCATATAAAGCCGAGTCAGCATAATCAGATTCCAAATTGTCTTGAGCGGAGAATATGCCGTTGCTACCTGCCTGTCTTTGTCCTTTCGTCAGTGCTCCCAGGCTATCAAGCCGTCGTGCGATCGTTGATACAAACCGCCGTTCTCCAGTTACATTAGTAGTGACAGGGCGAAAGATTGGCGCTGACGCTTGGTTGGTACGGTGAGTGCGTCCTAGTCCCTGTAAAGCACTGTCTGCCCTCCACCCACTCTCTAAAAGGTAATGGCATCGCCGTCGTCGATTTGTAGAGTTCAAATCTGCATGATAGCTACGTCCAGTACCACCAGCTTCACTGAAAATGAGGATTTGCTTTTCATCACTCATAAATGCGTTAGTCTCAGCAATATTTGCACCACTGCCTCTTGAATCCACGAACAAACGTCCTGTTGTTTTGTCTTTTAAGACACGTCTACTCCGTCCGGTTACTTCGACCACTTTTTCATGTCCAAAATGCCAAAGTAACTGGTCTAATGCCCCAGGTATCGGGTCAAGACTTGCTAGTTTGTCTATTAGTTTATCTCTGAGTGCCAAAGCTTCTTTGGAAATGATTGGAGAGCCATCACCATCAAAAACTGGTTCTGAGCGCTGTTCTCCATCCTCTGAAGAATAGATTTCGTGCAAGTGAATTGGAAAAGCGCTCATCAAGTAGTCCATGACGTATTCACGCGGTGTCAAATCGAAATTAAGATCGTTCCAATCTTCTATTGGAATTTCATTAAGTCGTCGCTTTAACAATTCTTCGTTTGTGGAAACTATTTGAATCACAACAGCATTTCCTTGAGCCAAATCTTGCTCAATCGCCTTAATTAACCGTGGGCACTTCATCCCTGTGAGTAGATGATTGAAGAATCTCTGTTTATGAGATTCAAACTGTGACATGGCCGATAGCTTCGCAGCACGATTATATGTTTGTTTTGTCCCAACAACATTACAAGCTTCTAGCGCTCTGTGCAAGTTAGCGTGAATGATTTGAAAAGCTTCGGCATAACTGTCATATATTTCCTCTTGAGTTTCTGAAAGCTTAACTTCTAAAGTTTCGTACTCTACACCTTCAAAGCTGAGCGATCGCGCCAGGTACATCCCCAAACCTTTCAAATCCCGCGAAACGACCTCCATAGCAGCTATACCGCCAGATTCAATCGACGACACAAAGTCTTCACGAGAGGAAAAGGGAAAATCTCCAGTTTGCCACAACCCCAACCGATTCGCATAGCACAGATTTGAAACTTTCGTCGCGCCAGTAGCAGAGACGTACATCACACGTGCCAAAGGTAGTGCATTTTGTAATCTTAGTCCAACAACACCTTGCATGGATGCTTTCTGCATTCCCAACTTACCCTGTTGCGCCATTGCGCCTCCCATAGCATGGCACTCATCGAAAGCGATAACGCCTTCAAAATCTTTGCCTGCCCACTCAAGAATTTGGTTGAGCCGACTTTTCCCGCCTTTAACAGAGCGCAAGGTGGAATATGTGGCGAACAAGATACCTTCCTTGAAAGGAATGGGAGATCCCAACTTGATATCACTGAGGTCAAAGATGTCGTTTTCTTTACCATCTAGCGCTGAATAATCTCGCCTTGCGTCTTCAATTAGAGAAGCACTTTTTGAAATCCAGATAGCTTTTTTTCTTCCTACGTACCAATTATCTAAAATGCAACCAGCTACCTGCCTTCCTTTACCACAGCCAGTACTATCACCAAGAAACCATCCTTTTCTATACCTTACTGCTCCTGGTTCGCTGTCAGATGCAACTCTTATATTATCAAAGGAATCGTCAACTAAGTACCAACCTGAAAGGAACTGTGAGTGTGCTTCCCCTGCATAAATTATACTTTCAAGTTGTGCTTCTGACAATAGCCCCTCTTTGACAACATAAGACGACAGTAACGGCTTATATGTTGGTGCTGGTGGTGGTACAAGTGCCAAAGCTGCGCTTTCACACAGTAGCGATGGATGAGGCTTTGCATCGTGAATTTTAACTCTCTGAGGGCGATAAGTTTCGTAAAGTTCGCCTTTGAATTCTGATGCAGTGCTTTCTACTACAACCGAATAGTCCAAAGGTACAACATCAATTAGTTGGGTTTGAGAGACATGTTGCTGGGGTGCTGCCAGCTTGATACGTTGCTTTGGTTTCGTTTGTTGTTCGACCCGCTTTCTATCAGCATCTTTTAATTCCTGTAATTCCTGCCATACTGGTCTTGTTGGTAGTTGCAGGGTCAGAGTTAGCAACTCGGCTAGGTCAACTGTATCACTCATACAGATAGACGCACTCTTATCAGTATTAGGAACTTTGTCAATCACCGTTAAGCGAGTGTCGATGCTTGTCCCGTGCTTCAGGTAAGCAATGCCAGAGATCCCCACAGAAAGAACAACTGTCCCAACCGCTTGCATCTTGACAAACGTTTCTTGCCACTCCCGGTTAAATGGCGAGAACCAATTTGCGGTTAACGTCACTAACCTTCCTCCTTCGACCAGCCTTAGCAACGCTGAATTGACATGACGAGCCGTCGCTTCAGGATTGCGATCGCGCTGATGGGGCGACGCTGAAAACGGTGGGTTCATCAACACTACATCCGGTTTTGTTTCACCTGGTATCAGGTCATTGATTTGCTCCGCGTTCACCTGAAAAAGTGGGATACCAGGAAACAAGCGCTGCAAAATTTGGCTTCTGTCTGAAGCCCACTCATTAAGTATTAAGCTTGCGCTATATAGTTTAGCCAATTGTGCAATTATTCCTGTGCCAGCACTCGGCTCAAGCACAAGGTCATTACTGCTGACTTGACCAGCTAGAGCAATTATATAAGCTAATGGCAGTGGCGTCGAAAACTGCTGAAGCCGATTCTGTTCTTCGTCTCGCCTAGTCTGGGTTGGACAAAGGGCTGCCAACCCCTCTAATTGTTGAATCACAACATCGGGGGGATCAGATATTATCTCTCGCTGCTTTTGCCTGAGACATAATATCTGAGCCACTTCGACTGCTTCGTATGCGTCTTTCCACGACCATGCCCCTTCGGCTGCTGTGCCGAGAAAATAGCGGTTCATCAATCCCTGAAGCATCCTTGTAGACAGAGCAGAGTTTTTCTGTAGGGACTCTGCAATAGATGCAGCAACTTTCATGATTGATTGCCCGTAATCAATTACTGTTCGTAAGTCGAACAGTGAACCTTGAATGACTTCAGGTAAAACAGGTAAACTATGTGTCATTATTATGATACTCCGTGCATGTTTTCGGGGTAGGCGATCGCAACGTTTTCCAGGCAGAGCGATCGCCTTTTCAATTTGAGCCAGTTTCATGTCGTAGCTTAGGACAATGCACACTGTTAGCCAGACACCCCAAGTAGCAGCAACATTGGGATTATTTTTCTCGCCTCTCCGTTAGTAGCCTCCGTCCGTTTAAGAGGCTTCGAGCCGTAACTATCGAGCGGGTGAGGACGAACACCGCTGCAAGTCCTGCTGGCTTATTAGTTCATGATTTAATTATCCTTTTTGTTACTACTTTTGTCAATACTTTGTTAATACAAAATCTGGATTGAAACAGGCTAACTCATTAGTTTTGTTAATACACTTGCTAATACAAATCAAAGTTGATAATTTAAGAGGAAACCTCAAAAAAAACAACATGACAGCAGACAAGCAAATCATTATTAGGATCACACCTGCGAAAAAAGCAGCCTTTAAGAGCTATGCTGATTCAGTTAACAAGTCTGTATCAGAGCTGCTCATGCAGTTTATTGATTCTTGCCTTGAAGATCAACAACCTGATGAGTTTGTGAGAATTGCAGATTTTAGGAAACTAAAAACTGAATTCGACCAGTTTAGGCAACAACTTTTGGGGGAATCAGTCGCCTGAGTGAAGAAAATCAACAGCTCAGGCAATGGTGCGATCGCAAAAATAATCCCATAAAATAACAGCCAAGCGTGTTATCAACACCAAAAGGCTGTTGGCTTAAAGTCAAATGGCATCAAAATTTAGAGACAACTCAAGAGCGCAAACGAGTGGGAGAATTGTCAGAAGAAACGATTACGTCTGTTAAAGCTCTAAATGTTACTCAGTTGGAGGAACTTGGTGAAGCGTTGCTGGATTTTACAGTATCTGATGATTTGCTTCACTGGCTAGAAGCTAATAGAGCAGAGTAGTTACTTGGTTCCAAAAGGGGGTGAAATAATAATCAATATTCACCCCAGTCAACAGGCTCTAAATAACCACTCGCTTCTTCCAAGGGGAGACGCGGCGCGAACGCTCAACGCCCTTTGCGCAAACGCTGTTTTTTACGAGACTGAGACGTTGAATGATTCTCTAAATATCGTTGCAAGATTTTCTCCCTTTGTTCCGGAAGAATAACAGTTGATTTATCCCATCGCAATATAAAGCACAAACTTTGCTGGCTAGAACAAACCATCGACGACGGCATGTTGATTAATGTGATTCCCCCAATCATCCCAGATGACAGCACAGTCATGAGATAGAATCCCCATCCGGACCAGCCAGAACCAATCCATCTAGGAAACCATAACAATCGCGATTTCCAATCTTCCCATTTTTGCTGTTGAAGTTTTTGCTGCTGCTTTTCGAGATCCACCCACTCAACAGAATCTTTTAATTTCTGTTGAACTAACTCAGCCGCTTTGGCGATCGCAACTTCTTCAATCCGAACATCAATTGTGCGCTTTTCTAATTCTATTGTGTCGTCGAGGAATTGTCGGAGGCTTCGGGCAAGGCTGTCGAGGGCGATGGCGATAGCTGTATCGTTGGCGAGTATTGAGTTTGTGGTCGGAACTTTCCCACAATTTTGGCTTTGACTGCGGCTTCCATCTCTCGCCACGCTTGTTGAAATTCCGGTGAACCAAATTCAGAGGCTAAACTTTTAAGGTAGAGCTGGGCTGCACCACTAGCATCAGCTTTTGCTTTCTGACGGATAATTTCACTGACAAGCGCACCATTTTGTTCTGGCAGCGCAGAGATAATTTCGTTAATTTCTGGTTCAAAATCTAAATCTAAATTTGAGCTTTCAGCCATTAATCTGCAGGCTGATAAAAAGCTCTCACACTCTTGTGGGGAATAGTGAAGAGAGTTTTCACTTAAACCGCAAATTTGTAATATATTGATAGTTTGGGCGAGAGAAATGTTTTTTCCTATTTGAAGACCTGCCAGTTGTAGCAATTCAGAAATACTTTTTGGCTCTGATATTGGTGGCGACGCTGGCTTAACTTCTGAGCTAGCATCTAGGTCAGAATCTAGCTTTAAGCCATTTTTTGATTTCTTAGCTTCTGAGATCTTACTTGGATCGGCTTCTGGTATTGACATAATACTATGTTTGTGCAACAATTCCGCGATTTCCAAATCAGTTTTCTTCTGTTCAATTAACTGACGACAGTAGCGGAAGCGGTCAGCTTCTTCTTCTGAGTATTTTTCTTTTTCTAATAAACCACAAAGGTGTAAAGTCCGCGTCATTTCCTCTTTTGGTAGAGTTGCAGAAAGTTCGGATCGTTTGTACATAAGTTATCCCACCTTAGAAAATTTCAGTTTTTTTTGTGAAAAGTGAAACTGCGGCTCTATTTAGATTTCAAAGGATTAAACCACTCAAGTGATTCTGGCTGTTCTTGAAGTTGATTGTCATGAGGTTTAGGTAGTGGCGATTCGTCAGCATCCTTAGTCCTGTTCTCTTTTGTCGGATCATGTCTGGACTCCCCTTGAAAGTTGTTAAACTTGTGGGACTTAATTAAGTTGAAATCATCAATCTGCGATAATTCTTGTCCCAGCATCGCTTGCAAATATTGCAGATGAAGCTGAAGACGATATATGCAATCTCTCAAGCTTTGTTCTAGACGATCTGGAGATGCTTTGCCAGTAGAGCGATAGGCTAATGGCATCCAGTAGCTCATCAGCGCAATCATCGCCATATCCTTTGAAGGATAAACAGTCGCTTTGGAGTTCAAGTAATTTATGAGGATCGCTTCCGGGCTTTCTGGTTCAGATCTGGTTCGGAGACGGAATTCAAAATCGGATAACATCGTATTCATCTGTTGGATCGAGAGCGTATTTCTATTTGGTTATGCAAATACCGAAATAATCCATAAACATCTGTAATCCTGAGTGCGAGAGCATCTTTATGTCTGTTTAAGTTAAAAGCTAGCTGAACATCCTCCTCTAATTCTGCTGCCCATGAAATTTGGGTCTGAGCGAATTTGGTTTTTAGTTCCTGGCTCAAATATTCAGATGTTCCCCCACCAATAATAATTAGATCGATCTGAGCGGGAACGTTACTGTTCAACCAATCTGAGACTTTCATCCAATATTCTTTGCGTACCATCGCTGTCACGGACAGAATCTGCACTACCTCCTGGTCCTTGAACTCAGCTTTCTTACTCCTAGCTAAAGATTTGAAATATTTTGGCTTCAGTGTTGGTCCCGATTGATGAATCGCTAATAGCAGTTGAGACGAATTTTGCCCTGAGGTTCGACTCCTGACTTTTTCCACCATCCAAGCCAGTCCCAAACTCTCTGTTTTTCCAGATGTCAATCCTTTCTCAAACAAGACGGCGGAAAGATCGCGATAGCCGAACATCAAGACGGCTATATTCATCTGATTGAAATCTGCTCCAAGTTTTTTACTTCGTGTCAATACTAAACCTCCTCCTTCTGGCATACATTCAAAGCATTCTAAGTTGAGGGAGAACTGGCGACCACGAAAAGAAAAATTAGCTAGCGCGACTCTGAGTCCTCTTTCTAATCGCTCTCGATCCTCCCACTCACCGTAAGGTAACAGTAGCGCCAATCCCAAGACAAAGTTTGTCCCCAATCCCTCTTTCGTTGCGATCGCTCCCACTGCAGCCAGCACTTTCGGGATGGCATTTTCGTACTTTAACTCTGATAACTTTACCTGCGCCTCAAAATACTTTTGTGCCAAAAATCCGACTGCATAATACTCCTGCTCAAATTCTACCCAAGCTTCATTTTCTGGTGAGGGGCTATTCATTCGACCCGACTCGTATAATTCGATTAATTCTTTGGTCACTCTCATTAGCTCTGGTTCCATACAAAACAAAACTGGCTGAGATACAACTGAGCATGAGATTCGATAAATCATTTTGGTCATCGAAGAACCTGGATCGAGACTTAGTAATAAATCCATTACCAGTTGCCTATTTTTTCACCAATTAATTGCAAAATATTCTCAACAACCCTGACCAATCTGAAAAATCAAGATTTCAGCACTCTTTCATCTGCGCCAAGTGGCAAGGAGCACCCCTTTTTCTCAAAGAGTACTTTGAGAAAAACTTTGATTTCTAATAATTCCCAATCTAATCCAATATAACCCAATATTTGGGACTTGACATTCAGAAAATACTTTTTATCACCAAAAAAAATTTCTCCTTTTCCCAATTTGAAAAATCAAATGCTACTTAATTGACATGATTTTCATTAAACTTAACACCCGACCAATTTTTCTCAAAAAATTCCCAATATCTCCCGACAAATTCCAAAGCTTATACTTCTGAACTCCCCCACTTTTTTTTCGCACAGTACGCAAAAAAGTTTTGGCAAGTTTATAATTGATTTGAAACTGGAAGTTTGGAGAAGAAGAAATTGTTGGAGCGCTCTCCCCACCAAATAAATCTGACTCGGCTTCAAACATCCGCACATCATATGATGGCGATGTGTTTCTGGAAGAACAGCGTTTATGGGAGTAGCTCTCTCGACTCAAAAAAAAATAATTCGACTCACGCCACTGTGCGAGTCGCATACTTTAAAAACTTAAATTGGTTCGGGTTTAACTTTTGTAAATATCATCCGGATGCAGTGGAGATTTTTATTCGTCTGCCATCCTATGAAAGATATTTTTATGAAGTAACGCTAAACAAATATACATCGTTCAAAATTTGGTGTATTGATTCCCAGCATTTTGATTTTGTCGTAGCCCAACTTCAGCGACATGCAGATATTGAACTGGAGTTTGTAGTCAGCCATCAAGATAGAGGCTTGGTCATCCCCGAACCATTTACTCGACTGGGGTTAACATTTAGAAAGCGAGGGGAGAGATGCTGACAGGCAAAAACGTCTCCCCCCAAAGAGCAGTCGAGTACTTTGTTCAAGGTTATTACCTGTCAGGATCATCCCGCTGGTACGGTCAGGGCGCTCAAAAGCTCGGTTTGGGGGGCGAAGTTAATGATGAAGAGACTTTCACTCATATTGTGAACGGGCGATCGCCAGACGGCAGTCTAGAACTTAGAAGCAAAATACTAGAATCTTCTAAACGTAGGGCAGCAAGTGACTTGACGTTTTCCGCACCTAAGAGTGTAACTCTACAAGCATTAGCTGGTGGCGATGAGCGTCTGATTGCTGCCCATCAAACAGCCGTAGAAAAAACACTCGCTCTGATTGAAGAGAGCTATGCACACACCAGGGTCATGAAGGGCGGAGAGTCACAAGTTGTGAACACAGGTAACCTGGTTGTTGCAGAGTTTGACCACATTGAAAGTCGAGAATTAGATCCCCACCTGCATACTCACGTAGTCGTCATGAATATGACTGAGGTGGAGAACGGCGAATGGTACAGCCACTTAAATGATGCTATCTTCGCCAACAAAAAGTATTTGGGGATGATCTACCAAAGCTACTTAGCGAGTGAAGTACAGAAGTTGGGGTATGAGATTTCACCCCGTCAGCATGGACAGTTTGAAATTAAGGGTTTTAAGGAACAAGACCTCACAGAGTTTTCCAAACGGCGTCAGCAAATCTTAGCAGCCGCAGGTCCATCCGCTAGTTGGGAGCAAAGGGAGAAAGCCTGGAGTTTTACCCGCTCTGGCAAACAGAAAATCGACCCGGTTGAATTGAAAGCAAAATGGCGCTCTGAGGCTGCGGCATTAGGCATCACTTTTGTACAATCCAAAAAACCAGATCCTGAATATCAGCCGATTCCAGTCAATCACAAGCACTTGTCAGACGCGATCGCTCACTGTGCCGAAAGGAATGTAGCGTTTTACACTGAAGATTTAGCTAAGTTTATTCTGGAGCAAAATTTAGCCACTGATTTAACTGGGCTGGAATCGTTGATTGAACAATGTTCTCAACTGCGCCCCATTCTCAAAACATCCGGGTATTACACGACTCATGCAGCACTGCTACGAGAAGCTGAGACGATAGCTTTGATGAAGGATGGACAGGGTCGGGTTCCTGCAATCACCCACCCAGAAACAGCTCAAAACCTCCTTGAGAAAACTTCCTTAAATGCGGGGCAACGGCAAGCTGTACAGACTGCTGCCACGACCACAGATCAATTTATTGCATGGCAGGGGGTTGCCGGTGCCGGGAAAACTTTCGCACTTAAAGAACTTAAGGAGATTGCTCAGGCTAATGGCTATACCATAAAAGGTTTTGCTCCCAGTTCAATTGCTGCCAAAGTTTTGAGTGAAGAGTTAAACATCCAGGGTGAAACTGTTGCTAGACTTCTAGTTTCTGAAACACCCCAAGACATTACCCAGAACCAAATATGGATTGTCGATGAAGCTGGGTTACTCAGTGCTAAAGCTGCCCATCAACTCCTAGAACGAGCAACTCTTGAACAAGCTAGGGTGGTTTTGGTGGGTGATACTAGGCAATTATCAGCTGTCGAAGCCGGGAACCCATTCAAGTCTCTACAACAGGCAGGAATGAAAACTGCCCATCTCAATGAATCCTTAAGGCAGCGCACCCCACAATTAAAGCTAGCAGTTGACCTGATTGCAGACGGCAGGATTGAGGATGGTTTTGCTAGATTAGATGAATTTGGTTGTATACAAACTGTTGCACCTGATGAGATGGTAAATGCGATCGCCAACGAATATATCAGCGCCTCACCGGAACAACGAGCGAAAACACTTGTCCTAGCTGGCACAAATGCTGAACGGTTGGCTCTTACCCTGACCATTCGTAACCAACTCAAAGTTGAGGGCAGTCTCGGTCATGAGGCGAAGACTACCCAACTTCAAGCTAAAAACTTGACAACTGTCCAAATGCGCTACACCCACAATTTTGAAATTGGGGATGTGGTCATGCCCACTCGTAGTTACAAACGGCGGGGCTTGGAGAAAGGGGAACTTTATTCTGTGGTTGGTAAAAGCAATGACACTCTAAGCATCCTCGCTGCTGATGGTAGGCTTTTTGAAGTCGATCCCGGATTTGACAAGGCAATTTACCAGCCCCAACAAATTGAAATTGCTGTAGGCGATCGCCTGCGCTGGACAAAAAATGACCGTCATCACTTTAGGCGGAATGGGCAGGAATTCATCGTCACCGCGATCGATGGACAAACCGCAACTATTGAATATGACGAGGGCGGTCACTCTGAAACAATTGACCTAACCAAAGCCCAACACCTTGACTATGCTTTAGTCAGCACTACTTATAGTAGTCAGGGCAAAACGGCAGACCGCGTACTAATGGCCACTGACTACACAATTGGTCTTGAAAGCTTTTATGTTGCTGTCAGTCGAGCAAAATACGAATTGAAACTTTACACTGAGGATAAAGATAAGCTACTGGAGCTAGCGCAGCAGACCAAGGCGAAGGAGAACCCACTCTCGTTAATCCGACAGCAGGAACTACAGAAACTTCGATCTCTTGAACGAGAGAGAGCGAGATCGCTTATCACTGAAAAACCAGTCTTGAAAACGACTTTACCGATCCCCAGAATCAAACCCAAATTACCACAACCACAAGAATTTTCAGAAATTATTGCTCCACCAGTTGCCAAACCTGCTCACAAACCAAAACCAGTTACTCAGCCGATCATACCCACAGAAGCTTTCTGGATTCCTGACAACATCTGTGATGCTCCCACCCATCTTGAACCACAACATTGGCATGAGCTAGTACTTGACAGCGCTATTCACCCTGATATTGCCGCCCTTAATTTTAAAAGTCTCAAGCATGATTTTCTGGAACACGAACATGAAGCTTGGGCGCACCTCATGTACAGCGACAAACTTGAACGCAGCAACACCGGACGACTTTCTGCTGGTATGCTCAGACGTTATGCCCACATTGATGCCGGCGGCTGGTGGTGTAATGCTGGTGTTGATCCACGATCATTTCAAAGTCTTCAACCAGGAGATCAACCTCATACTAAAATCTGGGGCTGCTTCAAACCCAAAGACCCAAGAGAAAATCCTGATAAACCAGGCAAGAAAATCAAGTATGAGCATCCTCCTAAAACTGACCTGAGTATTTTTCTGCTTGATGTTCCAGATGCGATCGCTAACCGCATCTATGAAAAAGCTGGAGTTAACCCCACTGAGAATGAGCGCAATAGTGGCTTTTGGTACTGTGTCCACAAATACAATTTACCCGTCACCATTACGGAAGGAGCCAAGAAAGCTGCTAGTCTCCTCAGCCAGGGACACGCTGCTATCGGATTACCGGGTATCTACGCTGGTTACCGCAGCAAGGACGAACAAGGGAACGAAGTTAAAGCACGCTTACATGATGAGCTTGCTGTTTTTGCAACTCCAGGGCGAGAGATGAAGATTTGCTTCGACTACGAGACACGCCCGGAACCAAAGCGAAATCTCGATCTTGCTATTTCTCGTACTGGTGGATTACTTGAGCGTCTTGGGGCTAAGGTCAGTGTTGTGAGCTTGCCAGGACCAGACAAAGGTGTAGATGATTTAATTGTGGATCTTGGGGGTCTAGTCTATGATTCGCTCTTACGTGAGGCAAGGCTGTTAAGGGATTGGCGCTCTGACAACAAAAAGCAACAGCAGAAAACCAACATTCCGCCCAAGAAGCTGAGTCTAGAGGAACGCAAGCAAAGAATTATTAATCGGTCACTTGTTAAAAAGGTGGAAGTTAATGACCATCAGCAGCGTAATCTTGACCAGTTTCAACAGGAAATTATCGAAGCTATTCATCAGCTTAATGACCAGGATTTTCTGTTACTGGAGCAGCATGTTACTGATTACTTTCATACAAAAGAATCTCAACCACCAGTAGAAAAGGATCAGCAGTTTATTCAAGCTGAAATTGAGAGGCTTGCTCAACAGATTAATGACTTGTGGACAAAACAGGAGCAACTTGAAAAACTCATTGAATCAATCAAGTATAATCCATTTCAGGCGTTTAGTAACAAATACTCTAAGACATCGGCGCGATCGCAGCAAACTTTAGAGATCATTGGAGAGGCGATCGCCCACAAGAAACAATTTGAACAGCAACTTCAAGAGTGGGAACAACATGCTATTGCTCACCAATCTTGGTTAACTGATCCTCAGACTGCTCAGATGAGGAGCATTGCTGAAGTGTTGAAACTCCCTCAGATGCAAGAGCGATTAACTACTGCTAAACAAGAAAAACAACTGCAGCGACAGCGTTTGTTTGCTGAATCTCAACGCTCCGTCGCGCCGGCAAAAAATCAACAACATCGTAGAGTTTTCAGGCGTTAGCCAAAACCGCTAAGGCATCTCCAGAGAATAAAATGCCCAGCCGTCTAATTGAAAGGACTTCCGATATCTGGTCGCGGTGGGTGTCCCAGCCTTTTAGGATGGGACACGGCTGGGCATTTTATGGATCTCCCTAACTTGAGCTATGCTGCGGTTGTCCAACGATCACTCTACTTTTTACCCAAAGACAGAACGGTTACCACATTTATGAATACCTATTAATAAGTAAAATCTCATTTTTTTGATAAAATGTTTGCGCTTTTTTATGGATTTAGCTACCTAAATATAATCAAACTACTCCATTTGTAACCAAAACTAATCAATATTAATAGATAGTGATAAAGTATTTTTAATAAATTAATTAGATTTTATTTGTTTACTTATAAATAAATATAAATAACTAACTAATATCCGGTTATTATAAAGAATAACTTCTGCTAATTAAGGACTTACGTCATGAATGATAATTATTCAGAATTATTTTGTGATATTAACGAAGAAATGCAGTTTAATACATGCGGAGGTATAGGCTTACTTAGTGAAATTTACGTCACTAGTACGCCTAACGGTTCAACCATCAATCTTGCTTTCGGAAATCTTCCAGGCGACAAACTTACCATCAGTAACAAGCCAGAAGGAACAATTTTCACTGGTCCTTTAGGACTCATACAAGATATATTCGGACCTAATAAAGGCGACTGAAGAAAGCAGAAGGCTAATGGCTTAAACTATTAGCTTTCTGCAACAGAACGCTATAATTCCCTTTGTTCTTAATGTGAAGGTGCGATTCGTTCAGTCGAGTGCGACCTGAATAAAGAGGATGACTGGCAATAGTTGAGTAACCTAAGCTTGGGTTGAGTTCGTACGAGCATCCTCAACCAATTACAACTGACTAATCCTAGTTTGAATTCGGCTCTCTGGAGAGTACTATGAGCAGGCATTCGCATGTCTTGGAGGAAACCTCAAAAAAATTTGCCCAGCCGTCTAATTGATCGGACAACCGATACTTGGTCGCGGTGGGTGTCCCAGCCCTTGGGGGCTGGGACACGGCTGGGCAAATTTTTCGGAGGAACGTTCTTGCGCTCCCGGAAGCAGCTTGGGTTGGACAACAAGCGTCTACTTTTTGCCCAACCCTTGAACGGGTGGTAAAAAATCTCCAGAAAAAAGCTCAACAATTTGAAGATCTAAAGAATTACAAAATAGTTTCAGACAATAAATCTTTTCTTCACTTATAGACACATTTTCTTTGTGATAAATTTTTAAAATTTTTGGGTTCTTAGTTCTACCTCCTAAGTTAAGCAGATAGTTTTTATACTGTTCTTGTGTGTAGCACCTTCTGTTAGTTGCAGTTCTACCAGCAACAAGTATTTTTTCTTTATCCCATCTTCGTAGTGTATTCACAGACACATCAATTAATTGCGAAAATTCAGAAATAGTGTAGAGTGTCATTTTTTATCCTTTTTGAATTTTAGCTAAAGTTCCCTCTTTTTCTTAGGATTAGGCTCCGCTACATAAAAGCTTGACAAAACCGGACAACCTTAGAAAAAACGAGCCTGTCTACTTCTAGAAGAACCGGACATTCCTAGACAGGCGACGCTCGAAGACTCGCTAACGCTTCGCTATCGTTTTTTCGCACCCCGTTTTAGAAGTCTGCATCCTAACCTAGGACAAAGGTTGTCCGGTTTTGTCTATTTTCACCCTAACCCACGACTTGAAACCTCTACTTTAAAGTATGTGACTCGTCATTCCCCATGGACGTTAGCTCACGGAGTGCGGGTACTCCCACGTCAGCCTGCCTCATTTTTCTAGGAAACGTCTCATCAAATTCGTTCATCACTGATTGAAAAGTTTCCACTTGAGACAAAGTCGTGCTAAAGATTGATTGAACTAACTCGTGGAGCTGACGAGAAATTTCGATGATCTGCGCTAAATTGGATTTTGTGATATTAATTAATTCAGCTTCTTCAGCTACCTGAGCCATCCCTTTATCGACAGCTTCCATTACTTCCCTGTTTTCAATTTGAATACTTTCTACGATTTGCTTAATTTCTTCAGATGCTTCAGATGATTGAGTAGCCAATCTACCAACCTTTCCAGCCACTATATTTAAACCCCGTCCATTTTCTCCAGTATTAGCACCAAAACCTGAGTTAAGCGCTATGACATTAGTTTGTAATGCAAACTGATTAATTGAAGACGCAGCTTTAAGAATTCCTTGCGTTTTGTCACCAAAACGCTTTACCTTATAACCAGCCTCAACAACTGTTGAACGTAAATTCAATATGCTCTCGAAAGTTTCTTCCATTGTTGTTACTCCAGTTTCAGCAGTCACTAAGATGTCAAGAGACATGATTGTCGCTTGCTGGATGCTATCTACTACAGCCTGAGTCGAAAAATTTATCCGAGAGAATGCTGACAAAGCAGATCTAATTTTTTGAGCCTGCTTGACCTCTACATCTGCTAAACAATAAGTATCATTATTTTCACCTTTACTTAAAATTGTTGTCAGTTTTTGCTGAAGTATTTCATTTTGTTTGCATTGTTCTTTCACAAGGTATTCAGCGTTTAACCTAACTTTTTCAGACTGTTCAAATTTCTCTGCTACAGAAAGAGCAACACCAACTTGGATCGCCAAATGCTTGACTAGGTTCATCTCCCATTTCAGCCAAACGCGTGGTTTTTCGCATTTATGAGCAATCAACAACCCAAACAGATGCTTTCCTTGAATAATCGGAGCAACCAGGGTGGCTCTGACCCCCATTTTCTCTAAAAAGTTGACGTAACATTCAGAAAGTTCTGAAGAGTAAATATCATTAATTGCACTGACGTAACCATTTTTGTACTGTCGCCAGCGTTGCCGACTGAAGCAAAGATCATCTATCTGCTCGCTAGCAATTTCTGGGTAATTTTTCTCAGTAATTTCTCTCAAGACAGTTCCACTACAATCGGTATTAAAGCAGCATATAGCTACTCGTTCTACTGACAGTAAATCTTGAATTTCTTCAACTGTTGTTCTGAAAATATCTTTTTGATTTAAGTGTTGACGAATGTGTAAAGATATGTTGGTAAATATTTGAGTTTGATTAACTTCACTTTGTTTCTGATTCAATTGTTCTGTTTGCCTCTTAAATTTCTGCTTAAAAAATTCAATTTCAACTTTTAAGTTGGCAATTTTATCTTCTTTTTTCCGGTTAATTTTATGCAAAGCACTAGTACTTTTTAAGATGTGTTTTATCCCATATCGCAACCAGAAAAATGCACTTGAGAGGATTAATGTGGATTGCAATAAAAGCCAAAATATTTCTTTATTATGAATTTCTACATAGCTATAATTTGTGATGAAGATTATCAAAAATACACTGGTAACAAATCCTAAGATTGTCTTTTGGAATCTTTGATGTTGGAAAGTCATTTTCATGATTTTTAGCTCAACTGAATTAAAACTCTATTAAAAACCAATGAAAAGCCCAGCTATCTTGGGGCATGAGGATTTATCGCTGTTGCGAATAGTTACGAACACAGTAAGGGATCTCCAAAAAATAAAATGCTTAGCCGTGTCCCAGCCTTTTAAGCTGAGACACACAGCTTTTTGCAGGTATCGGTTGTCCGATCAATTAGACGGCTGGGCATTTTATTCTCTGGAGATGCCTAAAGACCAGAAAAAAAAGTGAGGACAAACTCCATCACAAAGCCCATAATTGGGCTAATGTCTTTGCCAAGAGTTGGTGTTCTCGTGGAGATTGGAAGCTTTTGCCTTCATATATTTATGGGGATTACATAAATGCCCTTAGCGGACGCTGCCGAATCAAGCATGACTACCGTTTAAGCCTAGAACTAAGAGTTTCAGTCTGGGTCAAACTGTCGCTCAGGTGTTGCGCCAGTTCAGGAACTTGATCAAGTACTTCCACATCACTCACTGTCACCTCTGATGTAAAGGAATTGTTCTCTGCAACACGCCTACCATCATGGGATGTGATTGAAAGCTTACCTTCATGCTGATGGAAGTGGAAACTAGCTGTTTTCAAGCTCATAGATCCATCAGAATTCTGATCTCCCATATGCTTCAGTATGTATCCAACAGCAGAGGTAATAGCTTTTCCTTTGGCTTCCATCACAGTGGAATTAATGGTCTGTATCCCTTTCTCAATCTGATCAGTCACACTTGAGGTTAATCTGTTGATTTGTGACTCTATCTGTGATTGCACTTTTTCAATTTTAGGAGCAATAAGCGTTGTGGCTTTTGCATACAAATTATTAGCTGCTTTTTCTACTTTTTTCTCAAGAACACCTACAAAATTCTGTAGTTTTGTATTTTTAATTTCTGGTGCAGAGCGGTTGGCAATGTTGTTTAATCCTTGCGTCAATTTGTCTAACGTATTTTTCTGCTCTACAAATGCCTCTCTGAGATTAACGACTTCATCTAAAACTCTAGAAAGATTTTCAGAGCTTTGGGATTCTGGCTTTAGAGCGTCAATAACATCCTTTTGTTCTTGAACTTTTTGCTGTAGTGCTTCAATTTCTTGTGTGAGATGGTCTACTGATTTATCAGTATATTTCTGCTCTGTAAGGTCTTGCTTTTGATTCAGAGTAAATCCTAATTTATCAAGGATGACTTTACCATCTTTAGCATGGTAAACTGGCTGTTTACCAATTTTAATTCTCACAGATCCTTTGAAGTTTTTCGGTTCAGAAATTGCTTTGTTAATAGTGGCAACTATTTCAGGCGTTAGTTTGTTTAGTTTAGGCTCTTCTTCGTTCAAACTTTCATAAACTGTTTTACTTCCTACCTGAATTGAAACATCATTGCTAGGGTTATATCCTTGAGATTTTGCACTTTCTTTTACTCTTTCTAAAAGAGATTCTAAGATGGACAAATAATCCTGTTTTATTTCTTTACTGTCCGATGGGTCAATCATCAATCTATCCCCTCAGATAAAACTGAATAAATTAGTATTTCTGGGTTTACCAATACTTCAGGCATAATTACACCCCCTAGCCTGTCTAATATCACTCTATTCTCAATTTGAATATACGCCCAGTCGTAATCAATTAGGACTGAAATTGAGTTATGATCTTTTTGAATTTCTTCGATTGATACATACTCTTGCAATTTTCCATCCAAGATAAATACCTGTGGACCAAAGGTATCTGCATAATATATTTCAATGACACTAGGTATGTAGCCATTAGGCAGTGGTGGAGTTTCTAAGAATTCCAATGCATTCAAAACAGCAATTGAATATTTGTCACAAATGTTTACTATTTCCTGAGGAAATTTAGCAGTAATTTTTCCGAGTTCAGCAAATGTTAGTTGCCGTTGTTCATGAATCATTTTATGCTCCTAAAGATTCTTAACTTTTTCCATAACTTTACTCGTACTATCCACTAAAGGCAGTAGCTTTTCCGCCTCGATTTTTCGGATTTTCATTTCTTCTCCTGCAGGCTCTTTCAGTCTGGAACTTGAGATAATTTCTTGTTGAGTTTTGTACCAAGTTTTAATACTTATCTTCTCGGTATTAATGTCAGATTTCGGTATGCAAATTTGCTCCAGTAGTGGCAAGCCAATTTCTTTTCGAGAACGAAAGCCTGGGTTAACTATGACAGCTTTCCCTTCTGGTAAGGAGTTAAACTGATTAACTTCAAATAAACTACGAGTATTATTTTGATCGGCATTTGTGATACTAGCCCCTGATTTACCACCTGTACTGCGACTCCGTTGTTTATATTTAATTTCCTCCTCCCCCAAAAATTTGCTAAATCGCTCTGCCGCTACATCATCTTGAGGATTGAAGAATGCTTTGGTCGCACACCCACCAAAAATTGCATTTGTGACTTCTTTTCCATAGGCTGACTCCAATTGAGATAAGTTTTGAAATCCCAAAATCGACACCAAGCCATCCTCTCGATTTTGGTTCAGCCAATCCACCAAAGCAGGTAGATAGAGAGTGGGTAGCTCATCAAGAACAAGAATTAAGGGGGATGAGCGCTTAGAGGAAACATTCCGGCTGACCAATAGGTGAAGGATTGAAACTAGAAGGGGACCAACAACATCCCGTTTTTCCTTATCCAGACCAAATACAACCATCTGCCGACCTTTTAAATCCAGCAGGAGGTTTGTCTGTCCGCAGAACGCTGCTAAAGCGGAAGGAATCATAAACCGCGTGAACATCCCTGCGGCTGTGCCCACGATGCTGGCGGCAGTTTCCGCCGATCCAGCCACTGAGAGAAACTGCGAAAAGCTGGCTTCTACCCAAGGATGAAGGTTTGCTTGCGAAATTCTTTCGATTAATTTCGGCAGCCTCAAAATTGCGTGGCACATCATGATGTCTGGAAAGCAAGATCCTTTTGCTAGTAAAAAGATTGCTTGTGCCAGTTGATCCCCCGCATTCGAGAAGAAGCCCCCGTCTTTCTCCCCAGATGACAGCCTAAAATTGCGATTCAAGACGATCGCCAATTGACGAGCCATCTCTGCATCGGTTTCGTTCCGTAAAAAATCGATGGGATTAGCAATGGATGATTCGGGAAAACCTGGGGTTAGTAAATCCACCCTATAGCCATGTTGTACTGCATATCCCGCTAATTTCGCTGCCATGCCTTTGGCTGGGGCGTTAGGTGATTCTTGATGCGAGTATTTGAAATCGTACAATATAATCGGAAAGCCTTGATTAATCGCGCTTCTGACCAATGGGTTGATCATCGAAAAGGTTTTCCCGCTTCCAGGTCCTCCACACGTGAGGATGCCGCGTTGAGCATCTGGCAGGTATAGTCTGGATGGGTCTTCGGGTAGATGAGTCACCCTTTTTTTGCCAGCGATCGCCACCCGAGTATTTTTCGGCGTCCCAATAAACAACGCCACCCGATTATGTTTGCGCTCCCGGATTTGCTGACAAGCAAGTTTTCGCGCTGCCTTCTTCTGCCCGATCCCTGCCCAACGTGCGCGAGCCAGTATAGCTCCTCGATTTCTGGCATCAATCAGGCGGACTAATATTAACGCCAGTACACAAAAAAGGAACGCAAGCCCGATGGGAGAGTACAGTGTTTTCTGCAATTCAGGCGGAATGAGCTGATTGGCATCCGCTTGAGAGTGATTGCTAATATGAGGATTTTTTGTCATCGCCCCGTCCCCACAACGACCAGATCATTCTCTTTGAGTGGCAGCCAAGGCACCGGTCCAATGAAGTAGGGGGTGCAAGTTTTTCCGCCAAAGGGAATGTGAGCGCAGGCTCGAAAGTAGAGTCCGAACTCGGCAGTACCAGTAGATTCGTTGATCTCAGCCAGCACCACTTTAAAGCCTGAGCCATAAACAAGCCGCCCAGTCGGTTCCAGCCCCCCGTTGACACTGCTTAGTATTCCAAACCCTCCTTTCACTTTCTGAGATAAACCGGATACCCAACGCTTACCGTACAGCACCCCATTACTGGAGAAATCGCCTAGCTCCATGTACGCACATTCTTTGCCTGACTGACACGCGACTGGAACAGTTTTATCTGTACTATCAACGCGACCAGAAATATAATAACTATCATTTGCCCTAGGATCTCCATGCTCAGCTTTGCCTAAGACAACTGAGGCAATACCCACGACATCAACACCAGCACCGATCGGTTGCGGTAATTTGTCCAAGGGAAGTTTATTTAGCCCTGGAACTTGGTTAATATAACTCTTCTGCCAATCCTTAAATTTATTCAGTTCAGTGTCTGCAAGAGTAGGGATTGAATTAATGGAATATTGACTTAAGTCTAAACTACTTAATGTCAGGTTTGCCAATTGTGCATTGGACTCTAAAATTTGAGCGATCGTACCACTACTAGAAATACCTGCTTGACTAAATAAATCCTCAATAGGTTTGACTTGACTTACATCAAGACTGCCTAAAGCGGGAATTGCTTTGACTAACGATACCGGAGTTTGCCATTTTATCAGTCCAATATCCTGAAGAGTTAGGCTCTTGTTCATTGATAACATTGCTGATATATTTTTGAGAGTTAGCGAGCTTATTTTGAAAGCATCCTCCACATCTCCGAGCATGGTTATGGAATCCGGTTTCTGCCCAGCATTCCAAGAACGTGATGGATCGTAGCCTATTTTTGAAACAACTTCTTGTGGGACCGTGATAGAACTTGATTGTGATACAGATGGTAAATTGCTCCATGTTATTCGTGACCAATTTGGAGACTCGAATGTATATTTCCCTATCCTGTAAGTTACCGTTGGAATAGAAGATTCCTGCGTCTTGCCTGCTGGGAGCCAAAATGGCGTTAACGTAAAAACTAGGGCAGAAATCATTACCAAAATAAGATTTTCAGTTTTCACTTTCACGGCTCAGCTTGACCCCATCGAATTAGCTGCTCAAAAACAGAAGTAGGAACACCAGTTAGAGAGATCGCATCCTCCATACTTTTCCCGTAGCGCAATTGTTGAATCGCAAGTTGCGCATCATGCCATAGTACAGAACCTTGTTTAATTTCTCTTTTTAGAGTAGCAATTGCAAGTCCACGAGTAGCTATGTCAGCATCACTTTTAAAACTTGTTGATTGCTGTTTTTTTCGGAAGAGAAATGGGGCAAGTTTTTCTGAGTCTGATTTAATTATCAAGCTAGTATATGCTGGTTCACCTGACGCCAAACCCAATCTAAATTGATATTGCTTTTGTCCCGCTGTACTCTCTGTAATAATTGTTAACTGTGTACTTCCATCCTGACTAGAAAGCACATTTGGAAAGTCGATTTTTTTGATTTGGCGGATAAATAGTACCGTAGCATCTTTTGGGGAATTTTGACAAGAATCTCCTTCGTTTAAATCATTCTTTTGACATAAATCTCCATTACTACTAAAAACAAAGTGAGTGGGGTCCCCAATCCAAACTTCTTTAATGATTTCATTAGCCGGAATAAAATTGATAGTCAACCCATACCCAGACCATACCTTTAGTTCAACTCCAGCGCCTTGTATTCCTTGGGCGTCTTGAGAATATACGGTTCTGGTTTGAAGTGCATGAGCCTGTCCAGGGTTCAGCAGAAATAGTGTATTAAGAAGGCAGAAGTACGAAGGCAGAAGGCAGCTATGATCCCCATAAATAAATTTACTTGCTCTAAACCTTATGGCAGAGGAAGAATTATATTCTTCCCTTCCGCCTTCTGCCTTCTGCCCTCTCCCTTTCTTTGTAAATATTCCCGGAACTATCAGTTTCATAAATATATAGTTTAGAGATTAAAGGATTGATTGACAAATATTTCAACTGGAGTTTTAGCTGCGACTACAAAAAGTTTAGAATTAGCTTGAGACTGTAAAATTCTTTCACTTGTAGATTGCATTCTCCGCACCATTTCTTGAGTACCTCCCTGAATTAACCCTGCACCGATATCACGCTGAGAGTCAGATGTCACTGAAGAAAAACCATTGATAGAAGTAATGCTTGATTGATTTTTTGGCTGATTTATTATTTCTGCTCCCTTACTCACTCCAGAAAGTATTGACGCTGTCACATCACTGCCTAATGAACTTCCTTTGTGAGTTTCTGCTCTTAGAGGCTGACTATTTTTACCTAAGATCAAAATTGAATTTTCTGGGATTTGTTTTTCAGTAGTTCTGCCATTTTCATTAATATATGCAGATGTTACGGACATTTGTACAAGTCCAGATTCACCTGTATTCGTAAGCTTTGCAACAATGTAAGAACCTATTGGAATGACAGATGAACCGTCATTGGCTTTGATTGGACTCGATAGTTTAATCAGACAATTTTGGTTCTGATTCTGCCCTCTATCACTACTCCAAGCAACTGGGTTTTCTAACTGACCCAAAGCTCGACTGCCAATCAAAACACGCCGACTATTTTCATCAGTCGTTTGGGTTTGAGAAAACCTCTTTTTAAATTGCCCTATTTCTAAATCTGAATTTACAAAGTTCGTTTTCAATTCCGAGTTAACTTTACTACTACTGTAGTTCCCGGCATTAGCGGCTATTTTCCATTGCAGCATCGGATTTAAGGGAGTGGATTTGATCTTTGGTGAACTAGGTGCTGCAAAGGAGCGCTCTATCTTTTGAGGAAGCACTCGTGGTAAATCTCTGACAACTTTTACTAATCGAGGTACAGATGGTATAGGATTCGATTGTGTCTTGATTATTGGCTCTTGTTTTGCGTAAGGCTTAGGCTCTTTGAGTGCTGTAATCGTAGGTGTGGGCTGTGGGGTTTCCTGCTGTGTTGGTCTGGAATTGAGATTTGTTAGCTCCGTTTTTTGGCTGGTCAAAGCCACTGCTACTTTATCTTGTGCTTGATTTTCTCCATCCCGATCGTCATATGGAGTGGGGGATGCTGTCACCGCTACTTTCTTGTCACTGGACATATTCAGAGAATTAACTGCATTGAATGCCATTCCTCCCAGGAATGCTACTACTCCAAAAACTCCACTACTAATCACTAAGGCTTTTATCCACGGTTGTTGCCATGTTTGTCTAGCGGTAACAACTTCTTCAGGATTGACGACGGATTCTTTGGGAGCTTCTTCAGATGAAGCACTCTCGATTTCAATTGAGGCTCCAGCAAGTTGAGAAAGTTTTTTTCGTTGTTCAGAATCCATATCTATAATTATTTCCCAAGCTCAAAATCCTGAATTTTATAAATTTCTAGCCCAGCCTTCCTTGCTTGATAAATTGTTTTTTGTAATTCCGAAGCATGAGTTGATAGCAATGGAGTATCAATAGCTCGGACAAATATAGTTTTATTAAAGGAGATAGCTTTACTAAGTTGATTGCTGTTGTGAAAAATTACTAGATTGGCTATCAAATCTACACTCCATTTTCCTTCAGACTGTTTATGCGGCTCTGATAAATGGCGCACGATCAAAAATGATTGGGTCTGCCCACCAAAAACATCTTGCGGCGTCAGAAGAGCCAACTCCTTGAGGAATGAATCTCGAAAATCCTCTGATAGAGCAAAGCTTGCTGCCCAAGTCCCAGTTGTCACCTTCCTGTTACCTGATTGAACACCCCCGTCTAACATTGGCTTTTTTGTTGGATCTGTCATATAGCTATCAGTGGGCTTCAAAGAATTCCAGTTCATCAACCCCACCATCGTTTGACCAACAAAATTAGTCATCGCTTGCGGCGTGCGATCGCTATGCCCTATTGGGACTACATTTACCGACGTTCCATCGTTTAACTCCACTAATGTCGGGGTTTTTGTATCAGCAATCTTACTTATTCTTCCAACCATAATCAGAGAATTTATTACTAAGAAAGCAAGTATTGCTGTATTCGTAACAATAAAAATCGGAGTCAAATTGGTTTCTTGTCTATCCAAAATTCCCATGATCTTTAAACCCTGAGCAAGAATCTGGCAGTGCTGGTGAAACTAGAAAACAAAAGAATTCCTCCTCCGGCTCCAATCGTCACTGCTAATATAGGTGAAAAAATCGCCTCAATCGACTGTAAAACTAAAGGATTGGTCGTCGGAGCATTCACAATAGAACTAGCCGTTATCCCAACTATTATTGAATACGATACTAGGGTAAGTCCAAGACCTAACCAACCTGCCAACCAGCCATATATGGGCTTAGAACCCGTAGAAAGCAGGGATAATACTAGAAAGATGGGTCCCATATAAGCATTTAGTAAAAAAGATACTTGCAATATGATCGCAAACGCCGTTTCAAATGTACTGAAAAAGAGAAAACTTGTGCCTTGAGACACAATATTCAGCACTTGTTTGACCCAATCGAGTGGATTTATTGAGCTAGTATAGGGACCTAATCCATTCTTTGAACGAAAATCGTCTGCAAGTCTTTTTGCTTCATCTGCAGCTTTAGTTATGCAATCATTTCTGGGGTTTGTTTGGTTTCCATTTCCATCAGTACCTTGTAAAGGTAGTTTCTCACAGTCCTTGATTTTTGTAGATGCAGCCACAGCAAAAGCTTGGTCTGCATTCATCCCTCTAATAGCTTCTTTCAGCTTAACTCCATTTCTCGTAATATCTAGTACTTGATAATTTACCCCATTAGCAATTCCTCTAAACAATAGAGAAATGTCAGCTAAAATCGCACCATTATTTATCCCTAACAAGAGGCTGACAAGTAAGGGATAAATCATCTCATTAATAACTTTAGTACTCAGACCATAATTTACTATCTCTTGATACCAACCAATCCCCCAAAAAGCGATGACAACAGTAGCTATCAGCAATGAAATCTTTACTATTGCCGTGTAAACACGACTTTCTCCGTTCGCAAAGTCTATCCAATCCTGATTAAACGATTCTACGACTAATTTGCTTCCGGCAATTGAAAGATTCAGAATATCAGTAGCACTTGTTGTTCCAACATCCTCCCCTGGTTTTTGATTACTTGCTTGCGCAAGTATCAGATTAGTTGATGCTAACTCAACGAATTGTGAAATCATTTGGTTGGATATAATTATACAAATTTTTGGTGAAAACTTCAAAAGGTTTTGGCGAACATTTGGTAAATACCTTCGCCTTGTTACCTGAAGATTTCTCAGCATAAACAAAGAGTGGGTATGGCTGTTTTGCTAATTTATGAAGACTTTGAAAAAACGGCTCTTTATAACCTGCTTCTGGAATCAGTACATGAGGTTCATTATACATTAAAATGTAATTTAGTCCCGGTTCAAACTCTCTCGTAATTCCTGGCTGTGCAATTGGTTCTCTACTTTTATATTGTGGAGATTTTTGCAAACTTAATAATGTTTCGCTGTTCTTTATAAATTTATCTGCTGTTTCCATCTCCCGCTGGCAATTCATTTTCTGTTCGCTCAGAAATTTTTGATATTTTTCTTGATTCCATTTCCACACTTCAAAGCTGCCTATGAATATAACTGCTGCTAATATCATTAGAGAAATTTTATTTTGAATGATTGCAGATAAAATATCTTTCATACTTTTGGCGTGGTTTTAGTCCTCTTCAAAGGGAACGGGGAACTCTTAACATATATGAGCGCCTACTTTCCGCTCTACATACATCTTTTTTAAAAAAGTGGCAACAACCACAACGCACCCGATTGTTAAGAACTCCCTTTTACTGAGTTTTATTTTCCCAAAAAGCGTCATTAAAGACAGCAGATTGCATCACTTGAGATGCCATTGCATTGTTTTCATATTCAGTAGTTCTGGCTTGCTCATCCATCCGACCAGACATGCCAGATAGAGTCAAATTCTGTGCAGCTAAAGCTCTAGTTTGTTGTTGCGATTCTTGATGCATGGAGTTCAGGATCGTTGTGCCTTGAACATTCTGTACAGCTATCTTTTTCAAAATGTCCTGAGTGATGACGTCGTTTTGTGCTTGGTCAGAGGTATTAGAACTTGTGTCTACAGCATTGTTAGCAATTTCAGCATTCTGAGACTGAACTTTTTGACCTTCCCTCCCTAAGATTGATTGGGCTTGTCCCCGGCTATAACTTTGATACCACTCATGCTGGGCATTTGAACCTTGTATTTGTGGATTTACAGTACTTATGTCCGTTTTTTGGTTGACAACAGCGCTATTGACTTTCTGACCAGATAAGATTGGATCTGGGATACCTAAACTTCCGATTGAAGATTGAATTGCTTTGTACACGTCTCCACTCAATTCGCCCCACCCTTGGCTAAATTCCTGTTCCGTTTGGTTGAAAGAATTTTTTAAACTAGTTATAGTCTCTTGGACTTGCTGAAGGAATGATTTCGTTTGAGCAACTGTCGCTGCATTAACTGGCGCGACTATATCCATTATTAGTAAGACTAAAAGCATTATAGGAAAAATACGTTTAAACATTGTTAGTTATCTCCTTTTTATAAAGGCTGACCTTGCTTTATACAATCAAGATAGTATTTGGAAAACTTTGACACCCACTCAAATTTATCTGTATACATTTCCTTAAAACGATCGCGTGCCGCTTGCTCCTCTCGACTGTTAGCTGTGAGCGCCAACACAGCGTAAGATGGATAGTAGCGACAACGAATATATTTGTTGTTGTAGTCCAACAGCCAAAGGGTGTACAACTGTTTCACGTTAGGGCGAAAAGTCTCATTCTTATCGATAATCTCTTTGGGGATACCCAGAGTGCTTGAGAAGCTCTGTGCTGCGCCGGGAACTATCCGACCAATGAGACGACAAGGCATATTCTGTAATATCTGTTCTCCGGCTTCCGACTTGGCGATCGACACAACGTCCTGAGCTGCGAGGATGATCCGGCAGCCAGATTTACGCGCTGTAGCACATTTGCGCCCCACCAGACGGGATAATGCCGCAAACCGCAATAATACGGATGCTTCATCCATAAAGAAAACACTATTTGGAGAAGATAGCGATTGGCGGGAAGCTGCAATGTAAGCAGACATTCCAAACACCTCAGCATCCTTCCCTGATTGCAAATTAGTCAAAGCAAAAGTAATTAGTTTCGCATTAGTACGAAAAGTAGATGGTTTGCAAATTGCATCTCCGACTGCGCTTGCTTTCCAGTAGCGCAAACGCAAACGGATAAAATTTAACGCTTTATCCACGTTCTGATCTTCGTAATCAAGGTCAATTTTCTCCCTCGAAAAGAATGGCTCCATATCTGCTAAGGTTGGAGTATCGTCCCAGGCTGGTGTTCCTATACCATCACTCATTGCAGCTTCAAAGCGTTTCTGGATTTCAACATCGTCGTAAAAAGCTTTGATTCCCAAGGGGATGACAGATTCAATTGTGTGCGCCAAGAAACCATCAAACACTTGCTCACCTTGAGAACCCTGAACAAGTTGAGTTACGATCAGATGAACATCATTCCTGTGCGCTTTTTTCCTCTCGGACCTCTCGTCAGAGGGAACATTTGTTAAGTCTAGAGGCTGGACTAGATTATTTGATTCCCTGGAAATATCAAAGTAGAAGCCACCAAAGAAAGGAGTATAGTCGCCAAAGGTTCCAGTACCGTCATCATTGGGAAGATCGATGATTAAAACACTCATGCCCAACGCCAAACACTCACCAATAATTGGAGCCGCTAGAACAGATTTCCCCGATCCGGTTGTGCCAATAATCAGCACATTTTTAGTCTTTGAAAAGTCGATTTTAACTGGAGAGTTCCCCTCGTCCGCAATTAATTCAAACCCTTGATCGTCTGATGAAGCCGTTTGCACTGCACAAATCAGACCCTGAACTTCACTCGTGAAAAAGGTGAGTCGCCTGTTATACGGTGAAACCAGTGTTGGCTCTAAACGCACAAGTAGTGTTTGCAACCAGATTAACCAAGCATATTCAGTTTCACGAGTCAATTCGGCAGGTTGATTAATATAGCCTGAAATAGTTCTGCAAGCATCATCTACGGATTCTGGTGTATTTCGATAGACAAGCACTACTAAGCTTAAATTCTCTGGCACGTCACCCGTGTACAACTGCTGTTGTGCTTCTACAGAGCGCTCGGTGTTGATTTGTGCCGATACATCTACGGATTTCCTTTGTTGTACATTTAGGTCTAGGGTTCGCGATCGCCTAGTAATCATTTGCTGAGACGAACGTATCAATCCCCGGTTGGCTTGGCTAATTTCAACACTCAGCTCAACATCAGAAATCGTATTTCGCGAGAATATATCCCATAGAAATCGGACTTGTGCCGCTGTTGAGGCGAATACTTCTGGCTTTCGAGAAAGCACCATCACCCCTACATATTTCTTGGAATCGAGAGTGCTTGGGAGGTACACCCAGCGCCGATCTGCGAACGGAGCACCATTGTTGAGAAGTACTGAAGCTAGATGAGCCTCAGATTCTACAATTAGCCTCAATGGATCTTTATTTTCATCAACCTTGACTCCTGTCGCGAACTCTTCTCGCAACCCAGTTTCATCCAAAATTAGAGTATGCGGTACGTCTACTTTTTTAGTTCCAATATTTTGACAAAGCTCTTTCCATAGTTGCTTTTCGGTTTTTACTTGTGGTGAAAGCCCTATGGAATCCAGAATCTGTTGATGCCTGGTTGAAACGTCAAAAGCTTTATCAAGGATTTTGGAAAGACGTTTACGAGTAATTTCGTTCCCGCCCGATTTTGTAAAACGCCTTTGCAAAAAATTTCCCACCTTACCTAAAAATTTATCCAGCGGATCTCCGGACTCTTCGCCACCGAAAGAAATTGTATAGGTCGTGTAAATATTGAGATTAATATTTTTACGACTCTGCTCTTTAGTTAGCTCCTGAATTCTCGCTAGTTGTGCCCAATCTAGAAACTCGCTCTCTGGAGAAACAGGGGTTTGTAAACGCTTCAATAAATGTTCTTTGGCATCGCTATCATCGCAAAAAGAACTCCATCGGAAAGTGAACTTTTCCCCTTGTGGAATGTCTTTGCAACCCGATTCAAAAGCTTTGGCAAACGCTTCTACTTGTTCTGATGAATTAAATAAAGGGTGAAACCCCACACAACTGTACCCAAAGACTAATTGCAACTTAGTGTTATCATTTAACAAACTTTTTTTACTCAGCAGGTAAGCTCCAATTTGCTGGCTGCCTCTAGAGAGCCGAACCATCGTCGTTAAGTCTAATCCATCTTCAAAGGGATGCAGTCTTTTGGATGAGGAGCGTGTCACTTTTACTTTTTTATTTCCCAGTTTCTTCTTTTCTTGGGGAGAAGAGTACCTTGCATATCCCCTTACCCAATAAGGTACTCCTGGGTACAGCTTTGACCAAAACACATGCGGGTGATCTCCTGACAAGAAAGCAATTGATAAACCTGCCCAGAGTGAAGCCGAGACACTCCAAAAGATATCGATTCCAAATAGTAAAAATGAAACTCCAAACACAGCGCTAAATGCTCCGGTCAAAGCCACGAACTGCTTTCCTGAAAATGGTCCAAATCTCGGACTTTCCCCTAAAGTTTGACTGACCTGCTTGACTTCTTGCTTTGCTGTTTTCATAAAGACCTCGTGAAAAGGAGTCAGAATTCAGAATACCCCATGCCTAAAGTCAGGGGTTTCAAGCAATTGATTTCATTTTTTTATCTCCACGATTAAAAACGTTCTGCTTCAAACCACTATTCATTCACCCTTCGGGTTCGGCAGTCACTCATGGGGGTAACGAACATGACCGCGCTGCCTCACCAGTCGCACAGAATCCATTCTGAATTCTGGCTCAGTAGCGGATGTATTCTTCTTCGGTGAAAACTTCCGCGCTTATTTTGGCTTTAATTAGTACATGTTTGTCCACCTCCAAATAAAAAAGCCTGGAATAACACAATCACAACGAGAAACATAAATGTAACTAGTGGCTGCTGGACAATTTGAGTCAATTCTTCGCCATTCCGAGAGGCGGCGATCGCCTGCACCACTGAGTAAACAATATACGCAAAAAGTATGACTTCTATTGTGGTGAATATTAAGCTAGGTAGCTGTTGAAATAAGGCGCTAGTTGTTCCCCCACCACCGCCAGTGTTAGCAGCAGTCACTATACATTTCATGGCGTTAGTCGCACCACTGAATATCTGTGCCTGCGCTACTTGTGCTTTTAGAACAATAAATGCAGCAGTGCTTACGCCGACAATTTGATGTCGATATTTTTGAGCTAATCTACACAGCTTTTTTTGTGCAACAAAATGTTTCTCAGGGGCATTAATACCAGAGTTATCTATCATATTTACATCTTAAGCAAGCCTACTTAAAACCCAAAGTAGACACCCGATAATTTTTTTATTACAAAAACCTTCGGCGCGTCAGTGTGTACACCCATCCTTATTCCAATCCCATGTTTTTAAACATACGTTAAGAGTTCCTTTGGACTAGCATTTCAAAAAGTAAATACACCCTGACTAAACGTTTCACATAAGCCTTGGAAGGAAACACAAAAAAATTGATCGAGAGAGAATTCCGTATTTACTGTACCTAAACAAGATTGCTAAATTTCTCAATCAAATGCAAGTCTTTCATTGTAAAAAAATATCAAAAAAGTATGGTTTCACCAACTACAAACGCTACAAAATGGGGTCAAATGAGGTCAAATAAGGTCATAAAAATGAAGATAATATTTGAAGATCTCATCGAAAACTTCAATTCAGGCTATTTTCCTGAAAATAAAGTCATCATTCAAAACCCCAAATAATACTTTTTATCTGACTTTTGATAGATGCTTGACCAAATCTACCAGTCAAAATCTCCGTATTTACGAGTTTTTTGGTAAAATTGGTCACTCCAGTTTTTTTGTCGTTTTTTTTGAAGGAGAAAGTTAATATATTTTGGTTGGATTTGCACTGCTTGGGTGATGAAAACAACTTATAAAATTGGTGAATTTGCTCTCCTGATAAATGTCTCTATCAGCACCTTGAAAAGATGGGACACTGAAAATATATTGGTTGCTTATAGAAACCCCAAAGGTAGACGCTACTATACTCGTCAGCAATTTTTGCTCTACAAGTCAAATAGTCTTTTGCTTAAAGGAAAGAAAAGTTAAATGCAGCTTCTTTAAGATCCGGATAGTTACGGCAAATCTATCGCAACAGGACAGACGACTGATTACCAAAAAGCAGCGCAGCAGCAGTCAATTACCTTGCCCACAAGCGTTCTTTGACTCCCATTTCTGATAGGGACACATTAATACCAAGCAATTCCCCTAGATCAGCCAGTCGCCCCCGACAAAGGTAAATTTGAATCGTTAAGCCACTCATACAACTGAGGCGACAACTGCTCCAACCGCCATAATTCGTGAGCAGCAATTTGCTCCAATAATAGCACCGCACACCACCGCCTCTGCGTAGTCCAGCGCTTGAGAATGGCTTTAATAGCCTCTACCCCATGCTCAATACCCACCCTAAGTAGTTCGGCACAAGCTCGTATGGGGGTGTGATAGCCATCGTCTGGTTCAAAATCCGAAAGATCGGGGTTCTCCCTAATGGTATCCACCCCCTCTCCTAGGGGTTTCCCTATACCAT
>CAZZYE010000009.1:1465-35143 GCA_964658145.1 uncultured Stigonema sp. | reverse complement strand
ATTAAGATTCGTAACCTGTTTTCTTATATGGTAATTTTTTCTGAGTGCAAAGAGTATCGTTCTCTATGATTAAGAAATTTCATCCATTTATGGCAGATATAATGATTTCTCAGAAACCGGGTTTCTTTGAGAAACCCGGTTTCTTGAAAGAATGCACCGGATTTCTTGAAAGAAGGCAAAGTTGCTTTGGCAGAGTACTAGCTTTCAAAAAGCTTTTCAAGAGTGGCAAATTCTGCCTCTGTTTCTGCATCCACAACTGGTAAAGATCGCTGCATGATGGAGTAGAGCGATCGCTTGGGCACGTTTGTTGCTTGTAAACCCAACTATTGCAAGAAAGCTCCAATTTTCAGCACCATTGGCTTGCGATCGGCTTTTGCCACATCAGGACTACGGAAAATTGCTATTTTAATCGCAGGCAATAGCAAGGTTTTGACTGCATCATAGGTTTTGACTGCATCATATTTATTACTTCTAATGATAGCTTCTTGAGCTTGGTTAACGAGTTCTTTAATACTGGTCAATGACTCCCAATCTTGAGCGGTGCGCTTTTCCAGACGGAACAGCATATAACTGTAGCCTTCTAAGGGTGTGTTGTTATTTATAAACTGCTTTGAGGTTCCAGGGTAACCAAGTTTGAGGCTGTCATTGAAGACGCACAGCGTATCATCATTAAACTTTTGTTCTTCTGCCCAAATTGCTGCAAAGTAGCCTGCCCTTAGAAAATTACTCCCTCCACCGTTAGCATCAGAAAAAGTCTGCTGATAACCTAACTCTAACCGACGTTCCCCGATATCCAGTAAGTCTTCAATGCCTCGATACACTGGTTCTGCTAGCTTGATGACAGAGGAGAGTTCTGGTACTGGCAATAACTTAGAAAACCGCCCCATTGTTTTAATAAATTTGCCGATAGGATCGCTAGCAGCCATACTGAACAAGCCAGCCTGCAACTCTACCAACCCCTGATTAAACGGAAACAGCGGCGTTAGGGGATGGTTGTATTGAATGACTCTATTGAGGTTGTCCTTTCCCAAATCATTGGTGAGATTACCTGGTGAAGCCAGATAGGGAATAGTGACAACTTGACTGCCATAATGGTAGCGGACGGCTGCATGCACCACAGGATACCTTTCCTTAATCCACTCCACATCCTGAGCCAAACGCATTTCCACCAGCCAGATGCGACAGTAAGCCTCCCCTGCCGTGATTGGGGTGGCATCATAGGGTACATCCACCCGATACTCTGGTAGGAAGGGGGTTTTGTATTTCCTCGCCTCATGGCTAACTTTATCTGCAAAAAACTGCCACATGCTCATGATGCTCCTTGTTTATCTTCAGATAAGTGGTGTTCAATTTGTTTCCAGACAGTACCATGAATAGGAATTCCTCCTAATTTTCCGTTTCTATCCATATTACGACCTTGGTGAATTCCAACCAATTCCCACTGGAGGTTAAAAATCGGCGCTCCAGAAGAACCTTCATCCGTGCTGATATTGTGGTCAATATAATCTTCTCCCACCTGCATAATCTTGCCTACAGAAATCACCACTGGTTGTCCTAAAGGATGATGAATAACGCGAATTTCTTGATCCTCAGCTAATATGGCATTAATAGGAGGGACAATCGGTTCTTGGGGTTTACCTTGAATCCGAACTAAGGCGTAGTCGGGGCGGTTGTGATAACTGACATAAGAGAGGTCTAGTTCAAAGACATCCTCCAAACCATAGCTGCCAGTTTTATACCCAAAGCGCACCCAAGCTTGCTCAACTCCAGTTTTGCTGAAAACGTGGTAGCAAGTCAGCAAGAGATTTTTACCAACTAGCACTCCTGTGCCAATACCAGTACCTTTGGGGGACTCAATTCTGCCAACACAACTGCGAACCCCTAAAGCCTTGAGGTTATTCTCACCCTGTTCAACGAGGTGGCGGAACAGATCTTCTTCATCAGACAGGCTATAAATTTCAGCAGAATCGCAAAGGTGTTTGAGGAGGTTGACCATTGGGTGATAGTTTAGCCGTCTACGGTCAAGACGATATCTTCTAAATTCTGCAACTAATTCATTAGCAAACTTGTTGGGTGGTAATTCAGGTTTTAACTTAGCTATCAAAACACGTTCAAACTCAGCATTCTCTAGAAGATTTAGGCGAGCATCAGTAGTAGGGAAGTTGTTCATCAGCACTTGGATCAGTCCCTTAATTAAGGGTACAACATCCCTCTGCTCCAGAAACACTTCTGGGTTCATTACATTTTCTAGGTTCGGGTACACAACTCAAAGAAAGCAGGAATACAGCAAACTACAAACTAAAGTGGCAGCATTTCAGATTATACGACAAATATCTTTGCAACATTTAGCCCCATTCCCAATACGGTTCGCATAAACACCCAAACAGAAACCCGGTTTCGTAAGAGTTACCGGGTTTCTAAATTACCATTCATCGCGATGTCCGCAGTGCGATCGCAGCACTTACAGAACGGGGTATTGTCACCAACTATCCCGATGTCCAGTCTCTACGGTAGTAGTAACAACGAAACCGGACAAACACCGGGACGCAAAAAGTAATATCTAGGTAAATACGGTTCATTTAAGGATAGGTGGGAGCAAAGAAACCCGGTTTCTAAACCTCACACTAACCTTGACTAAACCGTATTGTGTTAAATCTGCGTCCATCTGCGGTTGCAATTTTAGATTCAGGATAATCGCCACAATTCTACTTTGTTAGTTCTCGAAGCAGCAGCTTGAGATTTTCTGCACTAAGGTTAACTTTCACTTCTAACTGTTGCGTAGCATCCTTCAGGATAAGAGTGTAATTTTGCCCGAATTGATTGTATGAGTACTGGGGATTTGTGATGGAAATAGTCTGATAGGGTATAGACGGCAAACCCACGCGAATCACAACTTCCTTTTGAGACTGGGGGAAAATATATAAAGACTGACGGAAGCTATCCAGTATAAGTTTGTGTGGTGTAGTGTTGCGTTCTTGGATAGAATCGGGTTTACGCCAGTAGAGAGTGATGCCTCGAATTGCTGGGTCAGCGATCGCAAACACTTCATCAAACCGTTGTGGTTCCCAATCAAGTTCCTCTACTTCGCCACTTTGGGGAATTATTCGTTGTCGCCAGGTGATTTCTTTGCCATTAAGGTTTACCCACCATTCGCAGATGGCAGCTAGGTGATTGGGATTTTCCGGGTTGCCGCTACCTTGTTGCCAGACAATTTTCTGTTCCATTATCAGTGAAAAAGTGTTCTCGGCTTGTTTGCTATTTTCCCCTGTTTGGTTACAGTTTAAACAAAACTTCTGCCGGCGTACAGCAGTTTTCAATTGAACCCGCGCCACATTGTAAGGGCGCGGTTTCCGCGCCCCTACGGTTATATTGTGGTCTACCCGACTGATATTCGCGCTCAAATCGTTGGTTCATAGCAATTGGATGTTCATCAAGGAGACGGTACTGCTTTTATCTTCCAATCGGACGATAGCGTTTTTACCTTCTCTATGCACTGTGAAGTTAATTTTCCTGGTACTAAGCAAAAAAGTGATTTGGATGTTCCCTTACCAGTGGGGATGGAGGATGATGCTTACCTACAAACTTTGGCAATAGACATCTCCAAAAATTAATTATGCGTTGTCTACAACCCTTGTAGAACGCCGCGCGTTCATACATTGTTTTTCGGAGAGGTCTATTTATTGTTCACGAATGATTTAGGATTGCTATAAATTGGTAATTGAAAAAGCCCATTCCTCAGCTTGCTTCCAGACTCAATATTCCTGATGGCATATCTGCAACTAACCGCATAGTTTTTAGCCACTGACTACCCAGTAAAACTTCTGTAATATCATTGCCAGCATAGACGGGAATTTCAAACTCCTGTCCGTCTAAGCGTACTTTTCCCAAATAAATCTTAAAAATAGTTATCCCCTGTGCTGTTCGCAGCTGTCGATACCCGCAAATAACGCCAACCTAGCGCCTCTAAATCCTGGGAATTAACGGCAAGTAACTCTGTAAACCCGGTATCCAGCATGGCAATTGCTGGTAGTTCTAATCCTTCTACAGCAATCAACTCAATATCAAAAAATAGCTCACCATCACTACCAAAATTGCCCTTAATCATATCCTACCAGTTACCCCTGTTTCATTGATAACGAAAATGAAAGGAATAGCATTTGGGTGTTTCTGTAGGCACATTTGGGTCACGACTTCTTCATCTTTATCAATGAAATAATCCCCAGTGTCTGGTTCAACAGCCATAAACCAGTTATAGTGAGTTTCGATTAACTCTGGCTGGACGCGATCAAAAATCACTTTGCAGCGTTGGTAAGTTGCTTCTAGTTCAGATTGCCATTGGACTTTGTGTTCTTCTGTCCACTGGATTTCCGGAAATATTCTTCCCCGACGCACTCTCGCTGTTGGCTTTGTTTCAGTCATTTTTTTTATGTTTCCAAGTCAAATATTTCACTCTCACTAATTATCTCTGCTTTTTCACAAACTGTGCTATGTGGTAGGTCGGGCAACCGTGAGAGATATCCAAGCGTGCCTGCTATTTGCTACCGAATATACGGAATTTCCCAGTAGAGAGTGATGCCTCGAATTGCTGGGTTAGCGATCGCAAAAACTTCATCAAACCGCTGTGGTTCCCAATCAAGTTCCCCAACTTCGCCGCTTTGGGGAATTATTCGTTGTCGCCAGGTAATTTCTTTGCCATTCAAATTTTCCCACCATTCGCGGATGGTAGCTAGGTAATTGGGATTTTCCGGGTTGCTGCTACCTTGTTGCCAGATAGTTTTCTGTTCCATTATCCGTGAAAAAGTGTTCTCGGCTTGTTTGCTATTTTCCCCTGTTTGGTTACACTTTAAATAAAACTTCCGCCTGCGATTTACAGCAGTTTTCAATTGAACCCGTGCCACATTGTAAGGGCGCGGAGACCGCGCCCCTACGGTTTGGCGGTTCAAAATTAATACATGGACTTGCCAATTATTTACCACTCCGACTACGTAGCCCCACTGCCTGAAGGTCATCGCTTCCCGATGCCTAAGTTCCGGCAACTTTACGAACTGCTGTTAGCTGATGGCGTCGCGCAACCAGAACAATTTCACACACCCGTACGCCCACCACAAGAGTTGATCGAGTTAGTTCACACTCCAGACTACGTTCAAGCTTACTGTGAGGGAACGCTTGACGCCAAAGCGCAGCGGCGCATAGGGTTGCCGTGGAGTCCGGCACTGGTAAATCGTACCTGTGTGGCGGTTGGTGGTACTATTCTTACTGCCAAGCTGGCACTAACTCACGGTTTAGCTTGCAATACTGCGGGCGGTACTCATCACGCCTTTCCCAGTTATGGGTCTGGTTTTTGCATTTTCAATGATTTGGCGATCGCCTCCCGCGTGTTGCAACTCCTTGGTCTTGTCCGCAAAATTTTGATTGTGGATTTGGATGTTCATCAAGGAGACGGTACTGCTTTTATCTTCCAATCGGACGATAGCGTTTTTACCTTTTCTATGCATTGTGAAGTTAATTTCCCTGGTACTAAGCAAAAAAGCGATTTAGATGTCCCCTTGGCAGTGGGGATGGAGGATGATGCTTATTTGCAAACTTTGGCAATATACATACCAGATTTATTGTCAGATGTCAAGCCTGATTTAGTATTGTACGATGCTGGTGTTGACCCTCATATAGGCGATCGCTTGGGAAAATTAGCTTTAACCGACGCTGGCATCTTCCGCCGAGAAATGCAGGTTTTGAGTACCTGTGTGGGTGGTGGTTACCCTATCGCCTGTGTGATCGGCGGTGGTTATGCTGATGACCTTAAATCTCTGGTTTGGCGTCATTCGTTGCTGCATCGTGCTGCTAGTGAGGTTTATCGGCAGTACGGATTGTAGTGGAAATTATTTTTTTTATGAACCGCAAAGACGCGAAGGACGCGAAGGAAAGAAAGAGAGGATTTTACGAATCAGTTAGGACTGCTATATCATCCAATAATAGGGAAAGCATCATACCGTAGGGACGGGGTCTCCCCCATGCGTGTCAACTTAAGAAAAAATGGGCGGTTGAAACCGCTGCTACACAGACAAAACCCGCCTACGCGGGTTTGAAAACTCTTGATTTTCCGTGAGTCCGCGCAGGCGGACTTTGTTTGTGTAGCCGCGAATTCCATTCGCCAGGGCTTAAGTTGACACCAATGGGTATCCCCGCCCTGACAATCTAGTCGATTCAATTGAAAACTGCTGTAAGTTGAAGATGTTTTCCCTTGCAAAAATTTGGAGAACACCAGAGTTGGAACACTTTGTTGGCAAGAGTAACAGTGCATGAATAACGGCAAAGTCAGAATCTACGAACTGTCAAAGGAATTGCATTTAGATAACAAACAGCTTTTAGCAGTTTGCGATCGCCTTAACATTGCAGTAAAAAGCCATAATAGTACGATCAATGAAAATGAAGTAGAGCGCATTCGGATAGCGACGAAGAAACTGGCGGCAGTCGCTACCTCTTTAAGAGGAAATTCTTTAAAGATTAAAACCGAATCGGAAGATTGGGGTTATGCTTTTGTAGGTTCGACAATTGATAGTTTTATCCGCCATTTTGAAGGTGAAGCTGCGGTTGAAGCATATCCGGAATTTTCGCAGCGGCGGGAGTATGCTAACAAGTTAATGTTTGAATGTGTGGGTCAAAAGCCTTGCCTATTTTATGTTCGGCGCAAGGGATCTGGTAAAGAGGCAGGAGAAGAAATTTGGGAGTTGACAATAGCAACGGATCGGGATGATGTTCAATTACCTCCAAGACTTGAGAAGTTAGGAAAAACCCTGAGTTTGCTGGCAGCTGTCTCTCATGATGGAAATGGTGGTTTACGGTTGCTGTCTGCTAAGTTGCTACAAGGTGTACAGGGACACGCTGATGCTTATGCTGTACCTTGTCGCTTGCGTCTGTTGCCCAACCATCGGCATCGAATCGACATTCCGAAAGCGGCATTGGTACGGATGGCTGCTATGCCAGCCGGTGGTAACCACGTGCCTACAGAAGATCAGCTGAAAGCTTGGAAAGCGTTTTTGCAGATAGAGGAAAACATCGCGAAAGCACGTCAGTTTTGTGTGCGTTTTTTAGATCACAACTATGGCTCAGGCACAAGGAGGATTGCCTTTGAGATTGATGTACCTTCTGCTACCCTTGATGGCTCTAGTGAAAACTTTTTGGAGGGGGAAAACTTTTGGGAACGGGTAAAAAGGGCAAAGAACGAAGAGGTAAAGCTTTTTGAGACTGCTCCCACAGTTAAAAACTGGCGAACCAGCCGCCAACTTGGGTCTATTGAAGAAGTTGACCCGAAGCGTTGCATTATCCGTGTGAGGTTAGAGCGCGATTTAGCTGAATATATGGCATCCCGCCGTTACGATCTGCCAGACAGGGGATTCTTATTTTTTGAGGCGGCGGGTGACATCCAACAAATTCGGCGCAAAAAAGAAGCTTTAGAACAATTAAAGCAAGGATACACCCAAAATCCCTATTTGGGCGACTTCTTATTTGACGCTTCCCAAGCAAGACCGATCCAAAAAACTGTCCAACTTCAACCACAGGATTTGTTGTTGCCTTCTGCTAATCCAGGTCAGAAAGCAGCAGTGGAGACAGTGCTGGGATCTGAGGATCTTGTCTTGATCCAAGGTCCACCAGGTACAGGCAAAACCACCGTGATTGCCGAAATTTGCTATCAAGTTGCCCTCCGGGGTGGACGCACTCTTATTGCCTCTCAAGCCAACCTAGCAGTTGATAATGCCCTCAGTCGATTAGTTCACAACCCAGTTATCCGTGCTGTGCGAAAGGGACGCGCGGAGAAAGTAGGGGAGGAAGGACAGCCATTTCTAGAAGATAATGTGATTCGTACATGGCTACAAAATACTTCTAATGACTGTGAAAAAAGTCTATTAAAGCGTCAGGAAAATGTGGAAGTTTTACGTCAGTTGCTGACACCATTACAACGATTTACAACCTACTTAAAAGCTGAGGAGGAATTCCAGCATAAGCAAAAGCAATTACAGAAGAGTCAGGCAATTTTAGAGGCAAATTGTAGAGAGCAAGAAACAGTTTATCAGGAAAGTGTAATACAAAAAAATGAGGTTAAATCTCTTATAGACGGGTTGGATAATTTGCTAGCTGCACCGAATGTAAACTGGGAAGCCCCAGAAGTTGCAAATTTTTTGCCGCGTCTTAAACCCTATACAAAAGATAACAGTTTAGTGCAAAACTTCGTGGCAAATGTTAGTAAAGCTATTAGGGAGGCTACTGAACTTGGCTTTGTTCGCCCTTCGTATGGTGCATTTGGGCTGGCAGTTTGGTTGCGTGAGACTGTAGCGACTGGATTATCTGAATTTAGGACAGCATTCGGTTTTGCTGAGGATGCGATGACAGCCATGTCTGAAGTTGCTGCATCGGTGCAGGTTTACAGACAGAATTCTGCATCTTTGAATCAGCTACAAAAAGATGCTCAGCAATTCCTTACTAAGCAGCAAAGCCTAAAGCAAACAATCCAGAATTGTGAAAACCGTAAACGGGAAATTGATTTAATTATCAACGCAGTGAAGGAATGGAAGTCAACAGCAAATTCCCGACTGGATCAAGTTTTGAAGAATTGTCAGCAAAGTGGTCAGGTATTGACAGACGAAGGAGTGCAATTACCATCAGAATTGCGAAAAATTGCTAGTTCGTCTAACTTACCACTTGTACCAGCAATTTACAAAGTTAACAGGATTGATTACCTGCCAGATTGGGAGAAATTGCGAAAAGCGTTGTCTTTTGAGGTAGAGTCCGGTTTTATTGACCTACAAGGTAAGCAGTATAAATTTGGTCATTTTTTATATATAAGTTTAATGCAGATTCCTGTGGTGTTGTCAACAAGCGATCGCACACAGTGGCAGGAAATTGCTAAAAAATTTCTTAACTATCCGCAACTGAACACAAATCAGCGGCAACTTCTAGTTAACAATACCCAGCAATTTTTAAGCAATATGCAACAGGTGTATGGCGGATCGTGGGAGCCAAATAACATTGAGTCCACCCGCAACCGTATTGCTCAAGAATTGCTAGACAGCATATTGACAAATGCACGTCAATATGTTTTACCTGTTAAGACTCAAACAGATCAACAGCTTCAGCATTTACAAAACCAATTAAACGAACTTCAGAAAACGGGAATTAACCAACAGCAAATATCGGCTGCACAAACTCAGGTAGAAATAGCGCGTCAAGAGACTGACATAAAACTTAGCCGAGTTATTCATCTTTTACAAGAACTTACCCGACAGACAAACCTACCCGAACAATTACGCATTTTAGCTGAACAATATCTCGCCAATCAATCACATATATGGGAGCAACCCCAACAATTCTCAACTTTAGTGCATTCTTGGAAAAGTCAGAGAATTGGGCTGGAGACGTTGATTTACTCAGTAGAGCCTTTCGCTGTATTGGAAAATATCAAAAACTGTCTAATTGAGCATCTCTCTTGCTTAGAAAAAGAAAATGAAAATGCAATAATGCAACTTCAAGAATCCCAAATTAAACTACGTGAACTTGAGAGTCAAATACAACCGCAGCTATCAGAAACTTTAATAAATGAACGGAATTGGTGGCAGCAAGTGTTTGAGCAAGCAATACCTGATAAATTCAAGCCTGACATTCCCGCTACAGGTTTATTCACTCTGGAATTTTTACGCAAATTAGGGCTACAATTCGACTCTTGGCAACGGGAACTAGAGCAAGAAGAAACTTATCTGAACCGCTACCACAACTTTGTTCAAGATTGGATTGACAAGCTACGCAACCCTTCCGAGGGCGATCGCAATGATTTGAGGCGAGTTTATTTAGATAATTCTAATGTGATTGGCATCACCTGTGTTCAAGCTGCAAATCGGGGTTTCTCTGAAGAATTTAAATCCTTCGATGTCGTCATTATTGATGAGGTGAGTAAGTGTACTCCACCAGAGTTACTCATCCCTGCTTTGAAAGGCAAAAAGTTGGTAATGGTAGGTGACCATCGTCAATTACCACCGATGCTGGATACGAGTACTTTAGAAGAAGTTGCCCAAGAAATTGGCAGCACACGAAAAGAACTGGAATTCTTAGAAGAATCATTGTTCAAAAGTCAGTTTGAATCTGCTAATGAAAGCATTAAGCAGATGCTAAATACGCAGTATAGAATGCACCCCATGATTATGGGCGCAATCAATCAGTTTTACGACGGTAAATTAGAATGTGGCATTTTGGAGCCTGATACTAAACGCGCACATCATTTGGCAGGCGAAATTATCCAAGAACATCACCATTTGCTTTGGGTAAACATGCCTCGGGGAGATGAGTTTGAAGAGCTACGTGAGGGGACTTCGCTGTCTAATATTCGGGAAATTGATGTGATTGAAAGTCTCTGTCAGCAGATTGAGAGTGCTTGGGTTTCTAGGGTAGCCAATGGTGAACCGAAAAAAGAAATTGCCGTGATTACGTTTTATGGTGCTCAACTCAGAAAAATTGATGAGCGCCTGAAATCAGAACTTTTCCCTTCGCTGCAAATTCGCACTGGCACTGTTGATAGATTTCAAGGTATGGAACGTCCCGTTGTGATTGTGAGTATGGTTCGCAACAATGACAATAGAGATGTGGGATTTGCCAAGAAACCGGAACGGGTGAATGTTGCTTTTTCTCGTGCCCAAGAACTACTGGTGATTGTAGGTTGCCACGATTTATTTACCCAACAAACTGGCACAGTTGGAAGTATGTATTCTGAGGTGGCAAACGTTGTGCGTTCTCAGGGAGGTTTTGTGGATGTTTCTCGCGTTCTCTGCTAAATCAATAGGGACAATAGCGCCAGCTTACTCCTTTCCCGACACAAGATTACCTATCTTCTTCTGTAGAGACGCGAAATTTCGCGTCTCTACACGACCTAAATTCCCACTGATAACCCAATACGGTTCAGTTAGTAGCGTTTACTCCCTGAAGATCCCCCCAACCCCCCTTAAAAAGTTCTGCTTTTTCCCCCCTTTTTAAGGGGGGTTAGGGGGGATCAAAGCCTTAACTGAACCGTATTGTAATATATATATATGCCATACAACAAATTCGACCTTCAAACACTTGTTGCTGATTTCAATTTAGAAATATCAGAAAATACTAGGTTATTTCCAACTATTAAACCTGTGGAACCTAGCGATCTACTGGTGACTATTTTAGAGGAAAATTTACCTTTAGCGACAGCGATTAACACTGAAAAAGCGCGTGGGGAATTAATTATTTTTCCCGTATTACTAGAAGTAAAACGGAGAATTGATTTTCAAATATCTGTATTTTCCGGAAAAGAATTTAATGTTGATGTAGAACGTGGTTTAAATGGGAATCCTGATTTTTTGATTAGTCGCAGCCGCGAGCAATTTTTTATTACTGCTCCGGTGATGACGCTAGTGGAGGCAAAGAACCAGGATATTAACAGTGGCTTAGGTCAGTGTGGTGCGGAAATGATAGCAGCACAGATATATAATGCTAAGAATAATAACGCTATAGATGTTATTTATGGTTGTGTTACAACTGGTGCGTTATGGAGATTTTTACGTTTAGAAAACAAAACTTTATATATAGACCGAGTCGAAATTCCACTTGAACCAGTAGAGCGGCTACTTGGTATTTTTTTACAGATTGTGATCTGAGTATAAACAAAATAAAACTCGAAATAGCTTCCAAACTGGAGGTCGAATGTCAAAACAATATTTTGTATTGAAGCGTTGCCGATATGGCTAAAAAACTTTCTCCTCTAATCCCAGACTTAGAATACCTAGAATTTTACCAACCTGGTTCACAAAGTATTCATTCAAATCAACTTCTATCGTTTTTTCTGACAAACGCATAAATTTCCAACTACTTCCAGTAGTTACAGCGCCAAATATTCGAGTCACAGAGTTTCCCTTTTGCTGGTTAAAAATCTGAGATGCGATCATTTCCGCCATACACTGTCCCAAACCAGCCTCAATATTCTCGTTCTTCGCCTCCACCACCGCAATCACTGGTGACATAATCGTCAACTGTTCCGGTGAACGACTAATGAGAAAGTCACAAAAGCCATTTAAACCTTTTTCTATATCAACGTTAAAATCTTTACCTTCGATTATTTCAAGTTTTCCTAGTATCGTTGATTCCGGTAAAAAACTCATAATTATAATTTGCTTCTGAATCTATGCATTGCAACTTTCATTATTCAAATCAACTATTTGAAATTCTTTCCAAGGTTCGCTATTTTCTGGTATCCACCAAGTATGAAGCGATCGCATCCCCGGACCACCGCCCCCAACGGGTGCTTGTGGTACTCTTGGGCTATCTTCCAAATTCAAAATCCTCTCTCAGCTAATTCTAGAAGGAAAGGGATAGGGGTGATAGGGGGCAGCTTGATAAAAAATTAACAACTGCGTCCCATCGACTCCTTGCAATCTTGCTACATTACTCCCAATACCTTCGCTATATTTATGAGTAGTGACGCACTATCAAACCTTTTAGAATTAAGGTTTTTTCGGATATTGTGGGAGAGTAAGTAAGTACATTCAAAGCTATAAAATCTTGATCCGACCCACCAACCAGGAGCGATAACCCATGAACTCTAACACCCCGCGTACAATCCTCATTACAGGTGCAAGCAAAGGCATTGGGCGTGCTACGGCTGATTATCTGGCACAACAAGGACATCAGATTATTGGGGTTGCTCGCCGTCTACCAAAAGATCCTTTTCCTGGCAAATTCGTCACTGTCGATCTAGCTAATCTTGAGCAAACGGAGTCTGTGCTAGCAGAGTTGACGGATCGCTACTCCATTACAGGTTTGGTCAACAATGTTGGCTTGAGTCAGGCACAGCCTTTGGAAGAAATCAGTTTGCAGGATTTGAGCAATGTCTTGGATCTCAATTTACGTCCGGCAGTGCAAATCACACAAGCGCTGCTGCCAGCCATGAAACGATCGGGATGGGGACGCATTGTAAACATTTCCAGCCTCGCGGCTTTGGGTTTCCCTACTTACACCAGTTATGCGGCGGCTAAAGCAGGAGTCATCAGCTTGACCCGCACTTGGGCATTAGAACTGGCAAAAACTGGAATTACCGTGAATGCGATCGCTCCAGGGACGATTGAAACTGAAATGTTTCATGAAAAGGTTTCCCCCGGTAGTAAGGAAGAACAGCTCTATTCCAGCATGATTCCAATGGGTCGGTTCGGTCAGCCCTCTGAGATTGCTGCTGCGATCGCTTTCTTCTGTTCTGATAATGCAGCGTTCATCACGGGACAAACCTTATTTATAGACGGTGGAGCAAGTATTGGTCGCAGTCTGATTTGAATAGATGTAAATAAGCTTAGAAGCACAACAAGTGGCGCGATCGCGGGAGGTTCCATGAATTGTACGCCGATGGAAGAAAATTCAGCTTTGCATGGCGAATACTACTGCATAAGCGTATCAGAGAAATCTCCAGTGGTTGTAATCAGTGGATCGCTAGGAGTAAATGAATCTGCGTTTCCAATAGTAGCGAGCGTCATTGATATTAGCCCATCAATCATTCGACGAAGCTCAGGCAGAGTCTCAGTGGATGCCTTTAATCCCTTTGTGGCTAGCATCAGAATATGGGCTAAATCCTGAGTTGACAAATCCCGTTTTTTCCTAATTTCCGGTTCGAGAACCTCGATAATTTGCTCCTCAAACCGCGCGTACATGTTCGCAATTGCGTCTGGCGAATAGGTCGAGCAATTCGACAGCAAATCTTTAGCATTTTCTGAATCAATGACAGAAGCGAAGGGCTTTAGTATCCAAATTTCAAAAATACAATCAAGCCTCTCTTTAAGATTTTTTCTACTCTCAAGATGCTTTTTAGTTTCGACGTAGTTTTCCTCGATTTGAACTTTCACCAGTGCGCTAAAAACTGCCTCTTTATTAGAAAATACGGCATACAGCGAAGGTCTTGAAATTTCAGAAGCTTCCGCAATATCACTCATCGTCACCTTCCGGTAACCGTGCCGTAGAAAGAGCCGCATGGCGGCCTCAATAATTTTTAACTCTTTATCTTCCATCACTATGTCTCACGCAAATTTTACATTTTACATCTATTGTAAAGGTGTTAATATATTTATTTACAGTAGATGTAAAAGTGTAAATGTATCACAGGCGGAGAAAAACATGAACCAGAGACAGTTAACTTCTGGCGAAACCGTCCAATTCTAGACGATTGTGGGTTCACTACACATGCGTTCATCTCAATACAACTCCCAATTAGGAGATTATTAACATGCGATACAAATTATTCGGCAAGAGTGGATTGCGCGTGTCTGAACTGTGTCTCGGCGCCATGACCTTCGGCGAAGACTGGGGCTGGGGTGCTCCCAAAGACACGAGCCGTCAGATTTTCGAGACGTTTGTTGAAGCGGGTGGAAACTTTATCGACACGGCAAACCTATATACCAATGGCAGCAGTGAGAAGATTGTCGGTGAATTGATTGCGTCTGATCGCGAACGCTTTGTCGTTGCCACCAAGTATTCGTTATCGGGTCAGATGAACACTCGCAGCAACGATCCTAACGGTAGCGGTAATCATCGCAAGAATCTTATGCAATCGCTCGAAGGCAGTTTGAAGCGCTTTAACACTGATTATGTCGATGTGCTGTGGCTGCACGCTTGGGATTTCACCACTCCCGTTGAAGAAGTCATGCGAACGTTTGATGACATGGTGCGGCAAGGTAAAGTGCTTTACATTGGCGTGTCCGATACGCCCGCTTGGATTGTGTCAGAAGCGAATACGTTAGCCCGATGCAATGGCTGGACGCAATTCATCGCACTGCAAATTGAGTACAGCTTAGTCGAACGCACTCCAGAACGCGATTTGTTACCGATGGCAAACGCCTTCGATCTGGCAGTCACACCGTGGTCACCATTAGCGGGAGGTGTGCTGTCGGGTAAATATAATCAGTCGAATGGCAAAGGGCAATCTACCTCACGCGGCTTAGACATTCCAGAACGCAGTTTGAATATTGCTCAAGTCGTTGGAGAAATTGCTCAAGAGTTGGGACGATCGTCGGCTCAAATTGCTCTCGCCTGGATTCGTGCCCAGAGTCCACAAATGATTCCGATCTTGGGTGCGCGGAAGCTGGAACAACTGCAAGATAACCTGAAGTGCTTGGAGGTGACGTTATCGCCAGAACAGTTGCAGCAGCTAAATCGAGTGAGTCAGATTGAACTGGGTTTCCCCTATGACTTTTTGGGGAGTGACCTGATGCGCGTTAACTCGTTTGGCGGCATGTATGAAGCAATCGATAATCCTCGCCAACTGATTAAGAACCCCTGAAAGGGCAGCGTTTTAGGGACTTCCAAATAAAAAAATATCCAGTAGGGTGCGTTAGGCTCCAAGCCGTAACGCACCGCAAGGCCTCGTAATTGTGTCGTACTTAAACAGTAAACCAAAAAGTTTTCTCTGAAGGGCGATCGCTAATCATTGTCTAAGTAAATTTAAGTGCTAAAAAAAACATGATTCATAAGTAATGCTGATCACGCGCTGAGCCGTTTCAAAAACTGAAGAAGACTCGATTGTTAAAGATAACCAGCTGCGTACCCAGTTAGAGCTTCTAAAGATATTATTCAATCGTTCAATATGATTAGTTACTAGATAACTTGGTTTTCACAAGCACAAGTTAACTTAACATTAATTGCTTCTGCTGATAGAAGCGACAGCCGAAAAGAATCATTTATTCTGATTATATGACTGTAAAGTAACAGTAAATTACCCAAAGATGAGTAGTGAAGAAACGGCAAGTTTCAGCTTTGTTGAACTTTCAGCGTCAGAGATTAAGACATTTATCATCCAACTCGACGCCTCAAAGTACACCAAACATCTGGTGTTTAACTTCTGGAATGACGAAAGCATGAGGTTTTATCGCAGCGAGGCACTCATGTCCAAGAAGGAAGATTGCGCGACGGTCTTCAGGACGCCTTTCATGCACACTAGTTATTTATCGGAAGAAGACTTGAGCAAAGTGCGGAAGTGACCTTGGGGTCTATGAAGACGGACACACTACTTTAACGCGGGAGAGCAAACAATATGGCCATTCTTGTAACGGGAAGCACGGGTACGATTGGGTCGTTGGTCGTAAGCCAACTCGCCGAACGCGGTGCCAAAGTTCGCGCCCTTTCGCGTAACCCCGCGAAAGCGCGATTTCCAGACGGCGTTATTCCGGTTAAAGGCGAACTCATGGACGTGGATTTCACTCGTGCAGCGCTTGCGGAGATAGATACCTTGTGTCTGAGTAACGCCAACACGTCAGACGAACTCACCCAAGCAATGATCGCGCTGAACCTCGCTCGAGATATGGGCATCAAGGGCATTGTCTACATCTCGGTGCTCAATGCGGACGAGTTCCCCGACGTACCACACTTTGCCCTGAAGCAGGCTACCGAGCGCATGATCGTTAATTGCGACATCCCTGCCACCGTCCTGCGTGGCGCTTACTTTTTTCAAAACGATGCGTCTCATAAAGAGGCGGTGCTCGACAAGGGAGTTTACCCGGTGCCAATTGGCGGCGTTGGAATCTCGATGGTGGACACCCGTGACATCGCCGACGTTGCGGCGATGACCTTACTTCGTCGGGAGAGCGCGGCTGAGTCCCTGCCACATGAGACGATCGATCTCTGCGGCCCGGACGTTCTGACAGGCGTTGCCGTCGCGGCGATCTGGTCGGAAGTCATCAGGCGGCCGATTTCTTATGCCGGTGATGATCTAGCAGCCTTCGAGCCGCAGTTAAAAACCCTCTACCCCTCGAGCTGGTTGGCCTACGACATGATGGTGATGCTGCGCGGTTACCAGCGTCAAGGCATGTTGGCTAAGCCGGGCAGCGTGGAGCGGCTAATCGAGCAACTCGGTCGACCATTGCGCACGTATCGTAGTTTTGCACAGGAAACGATGAAGCAGTGGTTGGCGTCAAGTCGCTGAGTATGATGGACGCCGGGAGCGTAAATATTTGTTATGAAATTCTCAACTAGAAACTGTACGTTCGCTTATTTTGTCAGGGTGAGAGGAATTAATGCCTGACAGGGTAAGGAAAAACCTAATAAAGGATGAGATTGTGCCGACACCGTGTAATACGTGGAAAAGGAGCCAGGAGAGTGACGGTGTAATACATGGAAAAAGAAAGGGAGGGTTTCCGTGTATTACATGGAAAAATGAATTTATGAGCAAAGGGGTTACATGAAGACAGGTCTTTCCGTGTAATACACAGTTGAGCAGCACTATTCAAAGTTGAATGTACGGTGTATTACACGGTATCGGCTCATGTTGAAATCGGACTTCAATTCCGTGTGTTATCCTTGACAAGGTTAAACAGGAGTGCCGTAAGAGTTAACAGCGTGTTACACCGGATAGAAAACAACAGATAGGGCATACAAAAGGATAGCGTGTGGTGTAAGCGAATCTGAAAGAAGTTGGGGAAAGATTGAGTACTAATGTACTAATATTTAGACTAAAAGGCAGGTTAGAAATGAGATACTTCTGGGCATCCTATAGTCATAGACGATTTTAGTGATCGCTCTTTAGAGAAAAACTTTTTGGTTTACTGTTAAAGGCTTTCACACAAGACAAAAATGGATAATTTATTTTTTGGTGTTCCCTTACTGCATCAGTAATACGGGTAATTTACCCTGCCCAACTCGGAGAGGAGATATAGAAATGGACCCAAGCACCATAATCATAAAATTTAGATGCGTTCGCCCTAGTGGCTAGCCCCGTTGGCTGCGTTATCGGCGGTGGTTATGCTGATGACCTTAAAATCCCTTGTTTGGGGTCATTCGTGGCTGCATCGTGCTACTAGTAAGGTTTCTCAACAATATCGACTTTAGGAGATATTAGTAAGTTTCTGCCAAGGCATTTGGGAACACTATAACTGAACACTTTGTTGGGTTAGTCAGCTGGCCCAGTATTAGGAGATTCAGGAGTATCCATGCCCAATTTTCCAAATGATGGCGACTCAGAAAACTGGGGCTATCAATTCGTCCGATCGGCGGTAGATAGATTTATTAGAGATGTTGACGGGCAAGCCGCATATGAAGCATATCCCGATTTCAGAGATCGCCGCAATCGTGCAGAAGATTTGATGTTTGACTTGATGGGTGAATCAACTTGCCTCTTTTATGTGCGCCGCAAGGGGGCTGGGCGATCGCCAGGAGAAGAAATCTGGGATCTGACAATAGCAACGGACGGGGATGATGTTCAATTACCTGTCAGACTTAAGGAACGCGGCAAAACTCTGGGTTTGCTGGCATCTGTAGCCCGAGATGGATACGGCGGTTTAAAGATCCTGTCCGCTCAGTTGCTACCACCCGCACGGGGACACGCCGATGGTTATGCTGTACCTTATCGCTTGCGTCTTTTGCCCAATCATCGGCATCGGATTGGCATTCCGCCACATGCATTGGCACGCATAGCTGCTATGCCAGTCTGCGGCAACCATGTGCCTACAGAAGATCAGCTTAAAGCTTGGAAAGCGTTTTTACAGATAGAAGAAAACATCGCTAAGGCACGTCAGTTTTGTGTGCCTTTCCTAAGTCACAACTATGGCTCAGGTACAAGGCGGATCACCTTTGAGATTGATGTAGCTTCAGCTACCCTTGATGGCTCTAGTGAAAACGGACTAGAGTGCGAAAACTTTTGGGAACGGGTAAAACGGGCAAGAAACGAAGACGTGAAGCTTTTCGAGACTGCTCCCACAGTCAGAAACTGGCGAAACAGCCGCCAACTAGGGTCTATTGAAGAAGTTGACCCTAACCGTTGCATTATCCGTGTGAGGCTAGAGCGGGATTTAGCTGACAACATGGTGGCTGGGCGTTATAATCTGCCAGCCACCGGATTCTTATTTTTTGAGGCGGCGGGTGACATCCAACAAATTCGGCGCAAAAAAGAAGCTTTGGAACAATTAAGGCAAGGATACACCCAGAATCCCTTCTTAGGCAACTTCTTATTCGACGCTTCTCAGGCTAGACCGATCCAAAAAACTGTCCAACTTCAACCGGAGGATTTGTTGTTATCCTCTGCTAATCTAGGTCAGAAAGCAGCAGTGGAAACAGTGCTTGCATCTGAGGATCTTGTCCTCATCCAAGGTCCACCTGGTACAGGTAAAACTACCGTGATTGCGGAGATTTGCTATCAAGTTGCCCTTCGGGGTGGACGCACCCTCATTGCTTCTCAAGCGAACCTAGCAGTTGATAACGCCCTCAGTCGATTAGTTCACAAACCAGCGATCCGGGCTGTGCGAAAGGGACGAGCCGAGAAAGTTGGGGAAGAAGGACAGCCATTTCTAGAAGATAATGTAATTGGCACTTGGCTGGAAAATACCGCTACTGACTGCGAAAACAGTCTCGCCAAACGGCTCGAAAATGTACAACTTTTCCGTCAATTGCTGGCATTATCGGAAAGATTCACAGCGTACCTAATAGCAGAAGAGGCATTCAAGCGAGAGCAGAATCTATTGCACGAACGCAGAGCCACCTTGGAGTCAGCCTGCACAGTACAAGCAAGTGAATACGATCAAGTCTCAGCACAACTGGACGAGATCGAATCTATGAAAGCTGCTTTGGAAGAGTTACTGAAGAAAGCACCTTCGGTGGACTGGCAAGATCCAACATTGGATCATCTGCTATGCACATCTACAAACATTTCTGTACGAAACTTTGCTGCAAATGTTCGTTTAGCAAGAACTCTGGCTTCTGAACTTGGCTTGGTTTCCCCAGCGAGTGGTTCATTTGGTCTAGCCGCTTGGTTACAGGATACTGTGGCTTCGTGGATTGCTGAAGTTCAGACGGCATTAGGTTACGCCAATCATACAGCTACAGCCACTACCGAAGCTGAATCAGCTGCACAGACTTACAGACAAAATTCAGACTCTCTTGTTCATCTAAAGTCAAATCACCAACAATTGCTTGCTAGCCAACAAAGCTTACAGCAAAGAATCAGGAATCTGTCAAACCGTAAATCAGAAATCGGTTTGGCAATGAGTGAACTTGAAACATGGCTACCTACAGCTCATTCCACCGTCTTTAACACATTGGCAAGATATCTCCAAGAGCGTCAAGACTTCACAGTTGACTTAGTCTCATTACCATCGAGATTACTCACCCTCGCGATGGAAGCGAATTGTCTACCCTGGCGTCAGAGTTTTGACCAGTGTCAGTTCAAAGTCAATGAATTAATTCAAAAATATCGTGAATGGGACAAGGTTTCCAGTCTTGCTCGTGAACTGAAACCTTTACTCCTGCGGGGGCGAAATCTAGTAGGTAATCGCTCACTGAGTGAAGCTGAAGTTTCCACGGTGACTGGTACACTCGGAACTAGAGGACTAGACCCTGTGCAATCCCTGAGAAAGCTAAGTCAATTAGCCCAACGTAGCATCAATGAGATGGAGAAACCCCTGGGAGTCTGGGGTTTGATTATTGAATGGGTTCTTGCAGCTGCTGTCAAGCAAAAAAGTTTAGAGTCGATAGCCAAAAAGTTACGTCAACATAGTCGTCGTTACACTGCTGCGATCACCCTTGAGGCTATTAGAAGGCAAGCCCAGACTACAATTCGCAAAGTTCAACCTAGTGATAGTGAATCGGCACTTTCCGAAATTACAGCAGAGGTGGTCAACGGCATCGTTACGAGTGGGCTTACATGGCTAAACCAACTACAGGCTGAGACAGAACAAGAGCAACAGCTGCTTGAGAAACAATTAAATGAACAGATGAAGTCGGAGGTTAATGTTCAGACGCAAATATCTGCTACCCAACAGCAGGTAGAAACTTCTCGTAGTCAGGCTGAGTTTAAGTTTAAAAAAGCGATCGCGCTCTTACAAGAACTTTCCCAATTACCACAATTGCCCAAGGAATTACGGGTTTTAGTTCAACAATACCTCGGCAATCCCTCAAATATTCTGGCTGAGATACCACAGTTGTTTGCGAAAATGCGTGACTGGGAAAGTTGCACAAAACAACTTGCAACCTTGATTTCCTTAATTGAACCTTTTCCTGTACTCTCGACTATCAAAGACCAGCTCATATCTCGCATCTCTAGCCTAAGAAAAACAACTGAAAGTTATAAAATTCAACTTACAGAATCTCAAAGCCAATTACGCAAAATTGTGGCTGAGTTACAGCAGCAATCAGGTCATATAACAACTGAGCGAACTTGGTGGCAGTCAGCTTGGTCAGCAATTCCCGATCGCCTAAAACTGACAACAGTACCTGCATCTAATTTATTCGATCTTGACTTTTTACACAGTGTTAAAACTCAATTTGAATCTTGGCAACAGCAACTCCAAAATGAAGAAACTTATCTCAAGCGGTACGAAAACTTTGTTCAAGACTGGATTTTCAAGCTACGCAACCCCTCAGAGGGCGATCGCCACGATTTAAGGCGAATTTACCTAGATAATGCCAACGTCATCGGCATCACCTGTGTTCAAGCTGCAAACCGCGATTTCTCCGAAGAATTCAAATACTTTGATGTCGTCATCATTGATGAGGTGAGTAAGTGTACTCCACCAGAGTTACTCATCCCAGCCTTGAAAGGCAAAAAGTTGGTAATGGTAGGTGACCATCGCCAATTACCACCGATGCTGGATACAAGCACTTTAGAAGAAGTTGCCCAAGAAATTGGTAGTACAAGAGAAGAACTGCAATTCTTAGAAGAATCATTGTTCAAAAGTCAGTTTGAATCTGCTGATGAAAGCATCAAGCAGATGCTAAGTACGCAGTATAGAATGCACCCCATGATTATGGGCGCAATTAATCAGTTTTACGACGGTAAACTAGAATGTGGTATTTTGGAGCCTGATACTAAACGCGCACATAATCTGACAGGCAAAATTATCCAAGAACATCACCATCTTATCTGGTTAAAAATGCCTAATCAAAATGAGTTTCAAGAGCTACGTGAGGGGACTTCGCTCTCTAATATTCGGGAAATTGATGTGATTGAACGTCTATGTCAGCAAATCGAAAGCACTTGGGCTTCTAGGGTAGCCATTGGTGAACCGAAAAAAGAAATTGCCGTGATTACATTTTATGGCGCTCAGCTAAGAAAAATTGATGAGCGCCTGAAATCAGAACTTTTCCCTTCGCTGCAAATTCGCACTGGCACTGTTGACCGATTTCAAGGTATGGAACGTCCCGTTGTGATTGTAAGTATGGTTCGTAACAATAACAATAGAGATGTGGGATTTGCCAAGAAGCCGGAACGGGTGAATGTTGCTTTTTCCCGCGCCCAAGAACTATTGGTAATTGTGGGTTGCCACAATTTATTCACCCAACAAGCTGGCAAAATCGGAAGTATGTACTCCGAGGTTTCAAACGTTGTGCATCGTTATGGAGGTTTTGTTGATGTTTCTCGCATCCTCTACTAAACCAATTGATCCCGATCTAAAAAACTTAGTAGATCTTACATCTTGTACCTGCACGATATTCCGCCAAGGACTAAATTCCCTGGCATGTAGAGACGCAATTGATCGCGTCTCTACACTCAAGTGGACTAAACATTTTTTTACAGTCCTCTTCAGAGGACTTGGGCTATTAGCCTGCGATTTTAATCGCAGGTGGGTGAGGTGCATGGTGCAATCGTTATGGAGGTTTTGTTGATGTTTCTCGCATCCTCTGCTAAACCAATTGACCCTCAACTAAAAAAGTTAGTGGACGAAATCGAAGCGCAAAGTCCTGGTTTATCAGTTTTGGCAGCGCGTCAATTCCGCTATAGTTTGGGTCAAACTCTGATCAAAGTAACTATCAAGGAACTCCGCCAGTTCAACGTACTAGAAGAGTTTATCATCCGCGCTGGTCTGGAAATTGTCCCTCCCCCAACTGAGGATGAATTAGCATCTGTACTTGGGCTTGATCCTGTCTTCGTGCGAAGTACCACTGCGACTCTTCGGACGTTACAAACTCTGTCAGCATCATCGCCAATTACAGTCACTCCTGAAGGGCGTTCATTCTATGAGAAAGGTTCTGTACCACAGCCCCCATACTCTGTACAAGTTTATGCTATTACAGACCCTTTATGCGGAAAATTTACCTTTCAGTCTGAACCCTTAAACAATGCATTGGTAAACAAGCCTGACTTGGCAGATTTTATAACTATTGATCATACAATTACGGATATTTCTGAATTACCACTTGAGGAACTACAGCAAAATATTCAGGCTTCAGGTTTAGCACTTCATGTGCCAGAAGAGGGAAAAATTGTCTCTGACTATAAAGTAGTAGGTCCGACTGAAAAAAGTTGGAAAACAATATCGCTTTTCGTTTTCTTCGACGTGCTTGAAGATAAATTGAGCCTCCAGCTAAGAAGTGGAAAACAAATTTTAGAGTCAGCTTCAAACTGGTTGTCAGCGCTGCAATCTGAAGGTAAAGTCTCGTTGCAAGCATTGTGTGAATTGTCAGACGAAACCATCATTTTTGAGCGGGAAGCTACTCTCAATCAGAAAAACGCAGAAATTGAGGCTAGACTTGAAAAGATTCGGCAGCAGGCGCTGGAAACGGCAAGACTTGTTAGTGCAGAACAGGAAAATACCACCCCGTCAGGCACAGCAGTGCAGTTACGTGATGGACAAATTCCTCAAGCTTTCTCAGAAGTCTTGAATTCCGCACAACACGAGATTCTCATCTATTCACCTTGGGTGAGTCAGGCAGTTGTAGACGAACAATTTCTTCAGCAACTTCAGCAATTGGCTAATCGTGGGGTTTGGATTTTGATTGGACATGGTATTTCGCGGCAGCAAGAAAATGAAGACCGACCGATACCACTAGACGTGGAGGAAAAACTTCGCTTGGTAAAAACTCCTAATGGCTTGCCAGCTATACAGGTTTTTTGGCTGGGAGATTCCCATGTCAAAGAAGTCATAGTTGATCGGCGAATCCATCTTTGCGGATCTCATAACTGGCTTTCCTATCGCGGCGACTACTTACCACGAGGCGAGTCGGTCTATAAAGTTACAATTCCCCATCAAGTCCAGGAAGCCTATGAATTTCTCGCTCATCGCTTCAAAAACCATGCTGAGAAATTATGGAACAATGCTGTACAAAACTGGGATTCTCAACTAGCCGTACAGCCTCTATGCGTGTGGGGTGCGCTGGGTATGGAAGACGTGGCACTCACAGTGATACAGCAGAATAACTGGCTGGAACTTCTGACTGTGTGGCTGAATGTAGTATCTCAGGGGTTAAGGTCACAAAAGGTATCAGTGAATTCAGAAAGTTTGAGAACTGCACTTTCTTTGTTGAGTCAGGTTTCTACAGAAGCGACTTTTATCGAGTCTTTACAGTCGGGATGGCGTCAAGTTATGGGGGCGATCGCCACTAACAATCGTCAGGCTGCTATCAAGTTAATCAGCGATGAATGGCACGAGTTTTTGCGTCTCGCCATTGCACAACCACCTATAAATACCCCTGAGGATTTTATAACTGAATATGTTGCATTCCAAAACAAGCCAAGACGACCTCAAAAGCGCAGGACATAAACCTCTAACGGAACCGTATTGGATACACGTTTGCCGCAACTGCGCTCGTATTATATCATATTTTTGCGGAAGTTGGCTAAATGTAAGAGGCTGAGGCTTTGGATTTAGAGATTAAAATAGAGTTAGTAAAGGTAGAGTTTACTTGATTAGGAGGTTCTATGATGACTTTACAAGAAATTATTAATTCTATTCAAAGTTTGCCTACAGAAGATCGAGAGTATTTATTTGAGTTTCTTCGCCAGCAACAAATTCAGAATCGGCGGGTTGAAATTTTGGCTAATGCTCAGGAAGTGATGCAAGCTTTTAAGGATGGGACAGCTCATAGGGGAAGCGTTGATGATTTGATCGCAGAGTTTCGTAAACTCCCTCCTCTGAAATAGAGTAAAAATCATATGAAATATCCTGGAATTTGTAAGGCAAAAGCGATTAACGATCATAATTTGATAATTGAATTTACTAATCAAGAAGTCAAGAAATATGATATTCTTCATCTTTTAGAAAATCCCCTGTTTGCGCCTCTTAGTCAACCTGCATTTTTTAAGAACTTCAAAGTTGAAAAAGGGGGTTATGGAATTGTGTGGAATGAGGATATTGATCTCAGTGAGTATGAGCTTTGGAAAAATGGGATAACGGTGGCAAAAGGAGATCGCAGCGTTGCCTTGTAGGAAGGATTTGATGGCGCGTTACACGCACGGTTTCGCACCCTACAAGAGCGGAGATCGCAGTTCAGCCCTAACTGAACCGGATCGAGGTATAATCGGTATAAATTGACTTTTCTGGCTTTTTGTACACAGATCTAAACGTTGACCACGTAGGAGACTTGCGTGATTGTTCACGTATTTACCATTCCAGCAAGCTTCGCGACGACTTCGACCAACTGCATTGGTTCGATTGGCTTAGGTACATGCATCTGGAAACCTGCTTTGAGCGCGAGTATCCGGTCTTCTTCTCTGGCATAGGCTGTCACGGCAGCTGCGGGAATGTGTCCACCTTGCTCTGGTGCCAAAGCTCTGACACGACGGATGAGGGCGTAGCCATCCTCGACTGGCATACTAATGTCACATAATAGCACATCTGGTTTAAAGAGTTCGAGTAGCCGTAACGCTTCGTCCACTGACGCTGCTGCGGTAACTTCAGATCCGTAGTCTGACAGCGCTGTCACCATGAATTCACGGGTATCTATCTCATCATCTACAATTAAGACTCGTAACCCATCCAAAAGGGAATTCGCTTGCAGAGCTTTTTCCCCAAGAGGTAGTTGCTCCAAATGACTCGCCCCGGAGTCCTTAGCGATCAGTGGCAGTTGCACGATAAACGTTGCTCCCTGCCCCAACCCAAGGCTCGACACTTGAATCGTACCGCCATGCAATTCCACTAGGTTACGGACGATCGCCAGACCCAGTCCTAGTCCACCGTGCGCCCTAGTGGTTGTACTCTCGGCTTGACGGAAGCGCTCAAAGACATAAGGTAAAAACTCAGGACTAATGCCAATGCCAGTATCAGTCACCTGAATTTGGGCATAGGAATTGACACTTTTTAGCCCAACCTCGATCCGTCCACCTACAGGTGTGAATTTGATGGCGTTGGAGAGCAGATTCCAGACGATTTGCCTTAAGCGGTCAGGATCGCCCCAAAGCAAACCCACATGGGGGTCAAGCTCTGACGAAACCTGAATCATCTTATCGTTAGCGGTGGGACTCACTGTATCAATAGCCGCTTCAATGATTTGTACAAGGTTAGTTGGACGGGTCAAAAGGCGAACCTTACCTTGAATAATGCGTGAGATATCTAACAAATCTTCAATTATCTGGGTTTGAGCTTGGGCATTACGCTCAATTGTTTCTAATGCCTTATTGGTCTTTTGTTCGTCAAACTTACGAGAGCGCAGTAGTCGCGCCCAACCAAGGATAGCATTCAGGGGTGAGCGCAACTCGTGGGAGACAATTGCCAGAAACTCATCCTTTGTACGGTTTGCCACCTCGGCTTCAGTACGTGCAGTTTGCTCACAGAGTAACTGAGCGCGATCTTCTTCGGCACGCTTGTGTTCAGTAATATCGCGCTGCACGGAAACCCAGTGAGTGTAGCAGCCTGTTTCATCCATCAGCGGCACTAGGCTCAGCTCTACCCAATATTCAGAGCCGTCCTTGCGATAGTTGATCATCTCGACGACCACAGGCTCAAATCTCTCCAACGCCACCCGCATTGTTTCCAGCACGGCGCGTTCCGTCTTCGGTCCCTGCATGAAGCGTGGGGAGAAGCCGAGCACTTCTTGCGGATGATAGCCACTTATGCGGGTAAAGGCTTCGTTAACATACACGATACGCGGACCAGGCTCGTCAAGGGGTTCAGTTTCTGTAATCAGAATTCCTTCGTTGATATTGACGACCACCGACTCCAGTAACCGCAACCGTTCTAGAACCTGTTTGTGTTCGGTGACATCCCGTAGCAGCCAGCGCAAAGAAACCAATTCACCTTTGCGATTGCGGATGGCGCTCACTGTCATCGAAACGTCAAAGAATGCCCCGCGCTCCGAAGGAGCGCGGGGCATCAAGCGTACTTCCCAATCTTGCACCCGATTCACTTGGCACATCTGGTTTAGTTGGGTCCGAAAAGCCAGACGTTGTGAGGGCGTGATGAAGTTGACTAGCGGTATGCCCACTAGGAACCGAGGAGCGACGTTCAGCAGCCAAGCGGCGACGCTGTTGGCTTCTTGGATCTTTCCATTTGCATCAGTTACAAGGTAGCCGTCCGGAGCCAACTCGAATAAATCCTGGTAGCGCTGACGCTCTGCTTCTATTGTCTGACGAGCATCTGTCAGCGCCTCATTCTGCGCTCGCAGCTCCTCCTGTGCCACCTGTAATTCTTCAAAGGCGGTGTTAAGTTCCTCAAGGGCTTTTGGTAACCACACTTCATCTTCCAATGGCGCAGCGCTGGTATCCTTTTGTAAGGTCGTCACGCGCTCGTACAACATCTTTAGCTGCTCGAAAAATTTTTCCTCGTTCACGCCACATCTCCTCTGTTAGAAGAGCCTAAGTTCACAGGTAAGGCAATTGTGCAAATTCTCGTTTGTAAGTAGGTTAAAGCTAATTTGGATCTGCTCAAATCCAACCAAGGGAACAGATGTAAGTCGGCGATGAAAAACAGATGTATGTAAACAAATATAAAGTCTATGTGTCTTTTTGGCGGCACAGATAACCTTCCAGTTCTTGCAAATGGGACTTCCGTTTCGCATCCCCAAAACTGCATTGGTCAAAATTCAGAGCAATAACTCAACCTATTCTCCCGACATTTTGCTATTAAATCATGACAATCTCGTTAATGAACCTCTGTGGAGCAAGCAATCGACTGTTATTCTAGCTGCATCTATCCCAATAGCAGTTGAAGTTGTGAGTCAGTGCGTTGCGCGGGTTCCCCGCGTTGAAGCAACTGACGTTAGCGAAGCGGTAGCGAGTCTTCGAGCGTCACCCGTAAGGGTTAGCACCAACTGGCGAGACGACTACTACGACAAGTTCAGGGACTATGAAGACATGGGGATTCCTGAGTATTGGATTGTGGACTATGCCGCCCTCGGTGGCAAAAGATTTACTGGTAATCCTAAACAACAAACCATTACAATTTGCGAATTAGTTGACGGAGATTATCAAATAACTCAGTTTAGGGGAAATAATTTAATTGCATCGCCTTTATTCCCTCAACTCAACCTGACAGCACAACAAATTTTTGATTCGGCTTTGTAAGTTTCGGTTTGGATATTTGGAAGGAGCGTTGCTAAGGGGCGAAACTAGGACGTTACCAAAGAAGCCGCTTAGTGTTCCCCATGCCTCATTTCCTACTTTTTACCTACACCAAACTGTAGATGCAGAATTTCGTTGCCTCCGATACACTTTAAATGGAGAGACGAGGAGAACGAACAAAGTGGTGCTATCAAAAGGCTTTGAAATTGAGATGTACACTGGTACGCCTAGTGGTGAGATCGTCGGTCTCTCCGATAAGATTGTGGCATCTTTAGATGGGTTTGAGCGGGAGCCAGATAGCCGGAACGTAGAATACATAACTCAACCACTCTACGATTATGACCAGTTACTATGTGCCTTAGTACGTCCTCGGGTGACTCTACGAAAATATCTCAAGCAATTAGGCGATTACACCATAATTCCGGGAAGTACTCTGTCTTTGGGTGGTAGCGATCGCTTTTTTCGTTCCGCTCCAAATAATCCCTACCATACCTATATTGAGCAAACCTACGGTACTAAAGTAGTTACAGCCAGCGTTCATATCAATATCGGTATTAGCGATCCAGAATTATTGATGCGGGCATGTCGGGTTGTACGGGTGGAAGCGCCTTTGTATCTTGCCCTCAGCGCTTCGTCTCCCTTCATAGATAGCAAAGCTACTGGTTATCACTCTACCCGTTGGGGTGTGTTTCCGCAAACGCCTGCTCACGTACCTTTATTTGAAAGCCATGCCCACCATATTGAGTGGGTGGAAAAGCAGATAGCTGCTGGCACAATGCAAAACGTTCGCCATTTATGGGCATCGGTACGACCAAATGGCGATCGCCGTCCCTATGACTTAAATCGTCTAGAACTGCGAATTTGCGATTTAGTTACAGATCCGATTGCCTTACTAGCAATTACTGCCTTGTTAGAAGCGCGTCTACTGCAAATCATCGAAAATCCCAGCATCGATCCTTTAACTCAAAGCGTCTTCTCGCCGGACGAACTTATCTCCCTAACAGCCGCCAACGAAGCAGCAGCAGCTACTTCTAGTTTGGATGCCCAACTCAGGCGTTGGCAAGATGGCACTCCCATCTTAGCTAGAGATTGGATTAATGAAATTAACCGTGAAGTTTGGGCTAGAGCTAAGCAACACGGCTTTAGCTGTTTCCTGTCTCCCTTGCAAAAAATCCTTCGCGAAGGTAATGAAGCCCAGCAATGGCTGCAACTACACTCGGTCGGTTTCAGTGCCAATGACGTGATCATCCAGGCTATTCGCGCCACCCAAGAGCGCGAAAAAGAACTAGAAGAAAAATTATGTTCGTCTGTGGTTGGTTAAAGTTGCCCTAAATATTAACACAAAGTTAGTAATTTTCGTGCCTTTCACGAGTCATCTACCATTTGAAACAAAAATTAATATTTCTTGACATAAGTCTTAAGCACCCTCAGTTAATATTTTGAGAGTCATTTAGCTATGTTTTAAATTTCTAATCATTGTGGTGTCGAGGATATTAATTAAGAAAAGCTAAATAAGTTGGCGAGATTAATGCCAACTATGTAAAGTTTTGTAAAATGACATAAAAGGCTTGTAGTTGCACGCGACTCGCGCACTTGTGCGCAACTACGAACCAATTACGAATTATTTTGACCAGAAAGAAAAAGGTACAAGCCCCTAAATTTATTTATGGAAAAAGAAAAAAATGTATTTCGAGACGCGCAGCGCTCTTAAATACGACGTCCAAGTTACAAGCCCCTAAATTTATTTATGGGGTTCTTACTTTTGACCGATCGAGACGCGCTTTTCGCGCTTATATACTGCGTCCTTATCAAATCCCCTGCTTTTAAGTATGGGGATTTCCCTGTTCCCCGTTCCCTGTTCCCTCTTAATTTTGACTTTTGACTTCCCCGAAGGGGCTGACCTCTATCTTGGGGTATAGTTAAAATATTTGTTACATTGATTTCACCGCTAATGCCTCAGGTTGTTCTAGTTAACCCGGTTATTCCCCCTAATACAGGTAACATTGCTCGGACTTGTGCAGCTACGGGTACTGAATTACATTTGGTGGGACCATTAGGGTTTGAAATTAGCGATCGCTACCTCAAAAGAGCTGGTTTAGATTACTGGCCTTATGTGAAGCTGCACTATCACGAATCCCTAGATGTGTTTAAAACGGTACATCAAGTACGCGGAGGAAGATGGTTGGGTTTCAGTATTAATGGTAGTTGTAATTACGTCAGCTTTCAGTTTCAAGCTGATGACTGGCTGCTGTTTGGCAGTGAAACTACTGGTTTACCACCTGAAGTATTGACCAATTGCGATCGTACCCTCTACATTCCTATGAGCGAACCCAAGGTTCGCAGCTTAAATCTTTCAGTAAGTGTGGCGGTGAGCTTGTTTGAAGCCCGTCGTCAGTTAGGTTATTTACAATAGCATACACACAGTAGGGGCAGTCGTTCGCCCCGGCTACGTAAATCTACCCGATTATGAAGAAGAGATGAATTTATTCATAAATTGTTTAAAGATTAAAAATTTTTTATCTAAGCAATAATCTTGGGGAGTATACTTTTGGGTAGAATTTTCTGCAAAGTCTGACCAAAAATACTTAGGAGTGTGGGTGGGATAATATAAGAAATTCATATAGAAAGTTTTGGGAAATATCCAATTTGAATGATAGATTTTCATACATTGGAGTGATCCCAAGTCTGGAAACCTCAGCATTAAAACCAAGTCAGATCATGCATTGGTGTTTTTGTGTCTCCTGTATAACATTGCTTGGGATGCAAAATTACCAGTAGGTGAATAGGGTTGTTTTTTAGGGAATAATCAACGTGAACTCTCGTTTTGGGAAAACGGATTGAGTAGAGAAACCTAGAAGATATATACAGCAGGGTGCAATGGTTTTGGTGGAAACGCCGCAGTTGAATGCTTGTAGCTAGAGTGGACTAGGCAAATGTGTGTTCACACAAGCATATGACAACAAAAATGTAAAGAGTAAAACATAAAAAAACATCTAAGGTTGTGAGGAGTGGAACAGACAAGTAGGCACAAAAACTTTATTTTTGTTAAGTGAACGATGTGAACTTGTCTAAATCACCAGAAGCAGGTTAATGTTGCCTAAGTATATCTGGTGAGTGTGATCTTGATCTATAGTTCTTTGTGATCTAAATCATTGACTATCATTCGACAGAAAAATCGAGGTCAGTTAAGCGCTAGTGATCGTAGGAGGTCGTCTTTGAAACGAGCATTGAAAAAGATGGAGAAGGCTGTGCTGGAAAACACCCCAAGCGAATATGCTCCGGTGGAGCAGTTAAATGTAGTTCATCCACGGGTTAACCGCCGGGTGCCGACAAAAGCCGCCATGATTGGCTTGGCAATCTCCATGGGAGCAACCAGCCTTTTGGTGACTCGACAAAGCGACCAAGCCCTAGCAGCGGAAGCAGTAAGTAACCAAAATACTGCCTCAACACTTCCTGCTTCTGATACATTCGTGAAATTTGCTCCCACAAAGTCGCTCTTGTCGCGAGTCTCACCAGTAAGTGTGCCGGAAAATCATGCGATCGTGGAACCAACAGCAATTTCACACGTGTCCTGGCTTGGAGCTAAATGGCAAGTTGCGGCAAGTGGAATGTCTGTGCCAGTATCTGCACCAGTAGTAGTTCCAAGCTCCCCCCAAGTCGCAAAGCAACAAAGCATTCCCTCGGCAAATACTAATTTGCAACAGTTCAACAACCCGACACAGACAGTACAAACACGAGCTAGTACTTATAGTGCAAATCGCACATCCCTCACTGTTCAACCACAAACAGTCAAAGTGGAGCCGGACGTCAATGCTCAACTGAAAGCACAGCAAGAGTTTGCGCTCAACAGCTTACAGGAAAAATCGAATCGTTTAAGAAAGAGTCTTGCCAGGTTGCGATCTGGGGAAACCAAAGATTTATCACAAGCTACAACCCCTTTGCTTTCTCGGACGACTGTAGTTCAAACATTGCCACAGCCAAGCACATCGGAAACTTCCACCGACGCAAGCAAAGCAAGGCTGGTGGCGAAGTTAAAGCAGAGGTCTACGGGAATGGTGGCATCACCTATGCCAGCGACATCAGCAGTTGTTGCACCATCAGTTAAGCCAGGAGAAGAATGTGCTGATATTGCTAGCAATTACGGTACTTCAGTCTCAGAACTAGTCATAGCAAATAGTCTTGCCAATCCTAATCAACTGCAAATCAGCCAAAAACTGACTGCTCCTGCATCTGTTGACCGCAGCAGTGTTATGCAGACAACTGTGGCAAGTAACACAGGTGGTGTCGTATCCAGTGGTACAGATCAGGTCGCTAACACAAACACAAGCAGTGTAAGCGTTTCAGTACCGACAGCGTTGAACACCCAGATTCAGCCAATTACTGAATCTACTCCAGCTAACAGATTCAACGCAAGTACTTCTGTAGCACCAGAAACTAACGCTTATGGCATGGGTGGCGACAGCCCAATACCACAAGCTATCACCGAAATGCAGGTGGCTACAAAACAGACCGATGCGGAGAAAAAGGCAAAAATCAAACAAAATCCGCGTTTGCGCAGCCTACAAGCGGAAATCGAGAGATTAAGGGAAAAATATCGCGCCCAGCAGTCTGGTAACCCACTTGCAACAGAGGTTCCCCAAACCAATACTGCATCAGAGCTGATTCCTGTTTCTCAACAGAATAATCAGGCGGTGACGATTCCTGTATCCAGAGCGAATAATCAAGCAGTGCCGATTCCTGTTCCTAAACCAATAGAGCTTAACTACAGCACTCAAAAAGTTTTGCCCCAAGCTCGTCCTAATGCAGCCAATCAAGACGATGCAATCAATCCAGAGTTCTTACCAAACCCTAGCAATAAGGTAGCAACTCCTCCAGGGACTGTAGATGCCTCTCAATCTTTGGGAAATTTGCGAGGAACCACAGTTTCTCCAAACTTACCGCCTCTGGCTGCAGTAGATAGATACTTACCCAAACCGATTGACGAGACAACAACCATTGCCTCTGGTTACATTTGGCCCGCAAAGGGTGTTCTTACCTCCGGCTTTGGGATGCGTTGGGGCAGAATGCACAAGGGAATTGACGTTGCTAACTCCACAGGTACGCCAGTTTATGCGGCGGCTGATGGTGTGATCGAAAAAGCAGGATGGAACAACGGTGGCTACGGCAACATGGTGGATATCCGCCATGCCGATGGCAGCATCACTCGCTATGGTCACAACAGCAAGATTCTCGTGCGGGCAGGTCAACCAGTTCACCAAGGTGAAACAATTGCTTTAATGGGTAGCACTGGCTTCAGTACTGGTCCACACAGCCACTTTGAAGTTCATCCATCTGGCAAGGGAGCCGTTAACCCAATAGCCTTCCTACCGCGTCTATAGTCCCAGATGTGTTATTGGTTAGTAGTTAGTAGGATCACTAACCAATAACAACTATCCACTAAT
>CAZZYE010000009.1:0-1455 GCA_964658145.1 uncultured Stigonema sp. | reverse complement strand
GCGAACGGCCGTTCGCCCCTACTAACAAATCTAAAATTAATTAGGTGTAGGGGTAGCCATGGCGAAATTTGTATGCTATATTTAGTAATTGATAAGATTATTTTGGCTCAGTAGCTCAGTTGGTTAGAGCGCGGGACTCATAAGCCCGGTGTCGTTGGTTCAAATCCGACCTGAGTCATCTAAATGATGAATGATGAATTATGAAGCGTTCTTAATTAGTATTAAATTCATAATTTATAATTCATCATTTATCATTTATAGTGGCGGAGCACCTCCGCAACAGACCAAGCTTGAGCTATAACTCCTCTGGATGTATGGGGTTCTTCGCCATCAAAAATCTCAGAAATTGAGCCAAGGCAAGCACTGGATAGGAAGTGATCTAGCAGGGGTTGCCAATCAAAGGGTAGTGGTTCTTCCTTGTAAAAACGCTCCCAAGCACGGATATAAGGACCAATCAGCCAACTCCAAACAGTGCCTTGGTGATAGGCGCGATCGCGCTCTCTTGGGTTGCCCATATATTTGCTAATATATTCTTTGTCGTCAGGAGCGAGACTGCGAAGACCATAGGGAGTAAGCAAGTAAGACGTAGCAAGATCAAGTATCTGACGTCCCTGCTGATGAGAAAAGCCACAATGGGAGAGTGAAAGCGCCAAAACTGCATTTGGGCGAATTTGAGAATTTCGGTGATCGTCTGGCTCTATGACATCATACAAATAACAAGCTTTCGGATTCCAAAACTTTTGCAGCGAGGTTTTCACCTGTTCTGCTTGTTGGGCATAACGCTGCGCCTGCTTTGCCAAACGCGCCGAATTAGCAACCGTTTCTTGCTCACTCAAAATTTCTGCCCACCGAGAAGCCCAACATAAAGCTGAATACCATAGGGCATTGATTTCTACTGGCTTACCGCAACGGGGAGTGACAGGCTGTCCCCCAACTACCGCATCCATCCACGTAAGAGCTACTCCACGAGCATACCAGCCAACTAGCCCATCTGTGGAATCAACCTGAATATTGTAGCGTGTGCCACCGATAAAGGCTTTGTATATTTGCTGCACTACAGAGTATTGCTCTGCCAAAAACTGCCAGTCCTGGGTAGCTTCCAAGTAAAGTCCTAAAGTTTCAATCCACCATAGCGCTGCATCAATACTGTTGTAAAATGGTTCGCCGTCAATATCGGGAAATGCATTTGGAATTAGACCATGGCGACAGTAACGTCCAAAAGTTTGCAGCAGTCCTTTTGCCAAATCAAAGCGTTGCGGGACTAGCGCCAACCCAGGTATTGCAATTAAGGTATCGCGTCCCCTGTCATTGAACCAATGATAACCAGCAATAACACTGGGACCAGCTATTGAGGCACGATAAACGATAAATTGATCCGCTGCTCGTAGTAGTCTTTGCAAAATGGGGGAATGGGGAAGAGACGTTCCGGCGGAACGTCTGTACGGGAGTGGGGGG
>CAZZYE010000008.1:0-36132 GCA_964658145.1 uncultured Stigonema sp. | reverse complement strand
GTTCCCTGTTAAGAGTTCCCTTTTAATGCACTTTCGGGCTGCACCCTCGGGCTGCTGTGACGAATACTATAGAAGTTGATATATAAAGAGTAATTTTCCCATGACCATTCACTTTTATAAGGCTTGCGAACCGTATGGCTGTTTTTCCAATTTTTCTCCCCACGGAATCAAAATTCAGGACGTTTACTGGTCAACGGTGGAGCATTATTATCAAGCGCAAAAGTTTGTCGGCACAAAAGATGCAGTGATTATACCCCTAATCCATGCCGCCGAGACGCCTGAAATAGCTGCGGCAATGGGACGCGATCGCACTCGTCAACTCCGTCCCGACTGGGATGTAACAAAAACTACACTTATGCGCTCGGCTGTACTCAAAAAGTTTCTGACTCATGCCGACATCAGAGAAGTGCTTTTAAGCACGGGTGACCAGTGGCTTGTGGAAAACTCACCAACTGATTATTTCTGGGGTTGCGGTGAGGAGAGAACTGGTCAAAACCATCTTGGTAGAATTCTCATGAGTGTGCGTGAAGAAATCCGAACTTTATCGTCTTTGTCAGTCATTTCCAATTAATTTATGAATCATAGGTCCGAAACTTTAGTTCACAGCTGCACCAAGATATGGGCAGTTCTAACGGCACTTGTATTAATAAGTATCCTTTACTGCCGGAAATTTGTTATAAATTCAAACCAGGTCTTAGTGTCAGTCTCAGTCGGCGAGACATGATGAAATTCGTGTTTCAAATATCCTAAGTAGGTGACTCTGAAACAAACATAACTATGTTACGACTCTTAACAAATGCCTGAAACCCTTACCAATGAACGCCACTTGCTTCAAGCCGGGGAACCCGTCCAACGCAGTGGCTCCAAATGACAAATGACGATCACAACCCAGATCGTTTATTTTTTCGACCTACTTAATCAAAATATCTGAGCAGGTTTGGAATGAAGACGCCCAGCAATAGGTGTTACCCGCTTGACCACAGAAATCATATATTGATAATCAGGTACATCCCCGTTCGGTGCATAACCGACTTGTTGAATCAAAGTAAGAGGAGCGTCTCTCATATAATTACGAATTACCTCTTGACGATTTCGATCAACATTTGGTCCAATCAAAACAGCACCAGGCGGCACATTGTGAAGGTCAGTAAATAAGATGCGAAGCTCGACACCACCTAATTTTGTCCTATACAAATTAAATTCCTCCTGGGAAATAGCACCAACATCTGCTTTTCCTTGTACCACCCATTCAAGCACTGTTTTCGCTGTGGGAGCAAATAGGATTTCTGCTAATGTTAGACCATAAAGGTTGTACAATGGGAAATAATATCCAGTGGCAGAACCTGGTATACCTAGGGCAACTGTTTTACCCTGTAAATCTTTCAATTGTTGCAGAGGACTGTCTTTGCGAACAACTAATATAGAGCGGGAATTAACATCTATCTGGAGAGGCAAAATCGGTACATATTGGTAGTTAGCTTTCGCAACTGCTGCTAAGCCGGGAGGAGCAAAGACTAATGACCAAGCAAGATGCTGAATGCGGTACATCGCTATGTTTTCATTGAAAGCTGGCTCTAATTGAATAATTGCTCCTGTTTTTTCACCCAAGTAGTCACGAAAGCGATCAAATTTTAAGAGCGTTTCTTGTCCTTCTCCATAAGTAATGACGCCAACAACTAACTCTAGTTCTTGATTTGATGTTTTCTCCGCTTGACAGGCTGCGTTCAGGAGTAGCATTTGCAAAATAAATAAACGCCGGGACAGTTTCAATGACATCAACAGCTTTTAGTAAATATTTTTCTTCTGTATTATCCAGCCATGTAAAGCATTATTATACGGAATAAATAGATTTATAACTCAATACCGTTCAGTAGTTGTTTACATACGGTCTACTCATGTAGAACGCGGGGCGTTCTACACCGATTTAATTGTCACCGATAACCCTAACTTTGATGTTGAGGCATTTCCTATAGATTAATATTCATGTCATTAGCTAAAATAATTATTAAATATTTTTATATTTTGTTTCAGTATTTTATGATATTAGGGCTTATGCACTTTACAAATAGGCTGTTGTGTGCAAAAGCTCCAGACATCGAATCTGTAAGCGTGCTGCCACTTTTTCCCATTTCTATCCCCTAAGTGCATAATTTGATGAGTCTGACCCCTACAAAAAAGAAGATACGAAGGTTAGCTGTTTAAGCTTAACTGATCTTCAGTAAATGACTCCATGCACATAATTAGACTTTTGTCAATGCGTAAGTCCTAGATACAATAATTTAAATAAAATTTTCAGTAACCTCAAAAAGTCAATCAATAATGTAAGTTTTATCTATAACAAGTGAAAATTAAACAACAATAATAACCATGAAAATCGGAACGAAGGTAAATATCATTTTAACGATAGTTTTTATTGGCGGCATTTTAATTAGTGGTACCGCTTTATCAGGTGTACTTCACCAAAAGGCAGAGAATGAGGTAACTTCTAAAGCACTGGATATGATGCAATTTGCCAACTCAGTTAGACAATATACCAACGATCGCGTACAACCTTTATTGTTACCTAAAGTAGAAACTCAAGAACAGTTCATCCCGGAATCTATACCATCATTTTCCCTTAGAGAAGTGTTTGAAATTTTACGAAAAAACCCAGAATATGCCAATGTTATCTACAAAGATGCCACGCTAAACCCAACAAATTTGCGAGATAAAGCAGACAAATTTGAAGCCGATATTGTTCAACGATTTCGTCAAGAAGCCGGGTTAAAAGACCTATCTGGTTTCCGGACTATTTCTGAAGAGAAAATGTTTTATACCGCCCGACCTTTCAAAATCGAACAACAAAGCTGTCTGCGCTGTCATACCACTCCCGAATTAGCTCCAAAAAGTCAAATAGTGACCTACGGAAGAGAAAATGGTTTTGGCTGGAAGCTCAATGATATTGTTGCAACTCAAATAGTTTATGTTCCGGTTGAAGACGTTTTCAAAAGTTTTAATCAGTCTTTTGTAGCGATTTTAGGAGTTTTAGGAATTATTTTTACAGCCATCATTATCGCCATAAATTTGTTGTTGAAAAAAACAGTGCTACGGCGTATTAGAAGAATCGCTACGGTGGCAGAACAAGTGAGCATCGGCGATATGGATGCTGATTTTGGTAAACAATCCAAAGATGAAATTGGAGCTTTAGCGGAAGCTTTCAACCGGATGAAGTATAGTTTAGAAATCGCTCTCAACATGTTAAATAATAAATAGAGTTCAACTACCCCTGCATCGCGCTTGGGTGCATCCCAATGCCGGAAAAAATACCCGACGACTAAAGTCGCGGCTACCCGAACAAAGTCCGCCTGTGCGGACTTATCTAGAGCCTGCCTCCGCAGGCTTTGTTTGTGTAGCCCCAGACTTCTAGTCTGAGGGCTATTTGCAAAAATGGGATGCTACCTCGCGCTTCGTTTGAGGTCGAGGTAGTTGAAGACTTTCTTCAGAACTGCCGCAGGTGCTGGAATTTATTTATGGGGATCAGTTTCTGACGAATCAACCAGCATACGCTGCTCAAACTCTAAAGCCTGCTTTGGCTCACGAATTTTCGTTGCCAACTTTTTCACAAATTCTGGTTTTGAAATCTGCGGCTGAGATTTCAAAACCTGTTGAATCATAAAACTAGCGATTGGACCAACTGAATAAGCCAATTCGCGCTCACATTTACTGATAAAGTTGGCATCGATTATTTGATCTGTCGCACTTGGCGAATTCACTGAGTTGGTTTGAGGTGAAACAGTGGATGTGTCCAATAGAGCCATTGCCTGTTGCTCAAACTGTTGTTGTCGCTCTGGCAATACGTAAGTAGCTAAATTCTCTACCAATTCTTGGCAGTTCGCCGCTTGGATCAAAGCGGTTTGTAATATAGTAGGCGCAATTGGTCCTATTGATCGCGTCAGCAACTGTTCCACTTTAGTGTACTGTTGTGAGTCTACCGCTAAATTGAGTTGAGGTTGTACTTTATTTGAAGATTCACGAGCAGGAGGAGAAGCAGACACCGCTTGAGATGACTGGGGCTTTGGGGAGGCTACGCCTGGGTTTGGTTCCCAAAATTGTGGCGACGGCTGTGGATCGGTGAGGAAATTGTTTATCTCTTTGGACAATTTGAGGTTGTCTTCCTGTTTGTTCTCCTGAATATTAGGTACTACTGGCTCCGGCAATTCTTGGAAAACTGTGGAAATATTTCCAGGTAAGATATCAATGACAGTTTGTGTGCCAGACAGCCAGACATGAAGGTCGATGCCTTTTGGAAGTAAAAGTCTTTGTAGTTCAGCAACCCATTTGGCAACTGACAATCCGGCTCGCGGATTTGCTGCAACAAGGGTTTCTAGAAGCGTTTGGGAGAATAATTCTGGCTCCTCTGCTGTAGAAGCGGCGGCAATTAAACATTGTCCATGGTCTGCGTCAGATTGCAAATCTTCTATCCAGGTATCGAGGGAAGTAGCCTCAGGAAAATCCAGAATAATTATTTTTTGAGCTTTGAGAGAGCGTCGTAACTCTTGTCTTAACCAAGAACGACTAAGGCGCACCTCATTACCGATAACTAACCAAGCTTCTCCATCTTCAATTTCCTCAATGTGTCCGCGTAAGTACAATAAAGAAGTTGGTGTATCTTTGAGTGCTCCCAGTTTTGTCAGGGATTTCGTTTCTGATTTACCATGCCAACGAATAAATTCTTGAATTGTTCCCCGGATTTCTGACAAAGCTTTGCCTTGTGAAGGAAAATATTCTACCTCAAGCCCACCAGCCCCTCCAAACAACCGACTCAAGTCAGTAGTCGTTTTGTTATTAGAGAGTCCATCGATAACGAGTGCGCGCCGCTGCTTGTGAGATTCAGCAAAGTCAGGTTTGAATCCAAGAATTAATTCTCCTACTCCTTCGACAATTCGTTTGGGTGTTTGCTGGGGATATTCTGGATGGAGTTTACCGTCCCCACGATTGAGCTTTTGCTGATTAATTAGACGCAGTTGCTGATTTAATTTATCAATATATTGCAGCGTTTGGCGATAAACGTATTTGTAAAGTCCATCTGCTTCAATGATGCCATGTGAGTCAGCCGCCTCACCCAACAACCCCCGCATTAAGTAATAGGTAAATACTCCATGCCCTAGTTCTGGAAACTCCCAAGACTGTTGTCCTTGATCGCAAGATAGCAAGGCGCAAAATCCCTTACTTTGAGCAGCGCGTTGTCGCAACACATCCATCATTTGTGGTGCAGGATTAACTAAAGTCTCAGAGATGTTTCCGTCTCTGGCGCTACCACTGTTTCTCCCTAACAATCTCATGTCGCCGCTATGACATGTGTCTAAACAAAGTAGCTGCTGGTTAGCGGAACTAGTCCCCAAAATTTGCATTAATTCTTGTAAACCCAACCCTGTAGCCAGCAAGTCGTCTTTGTGAGTATCTGCCAGACACAGTACAGCTTGCTGATTATTCGGCTCTAACATTCCATGCCCAGAAAAATACAATAGGATGGAGTCCTGGGATTGAGTTTGTGAAACAATTCGTTGCAAACTACCACGAACTATTTCCAAGGTCGGGGGTTGTGCTGCAAAATCGTGATGAATAATGACTTCTTTATTAGGAAATCCTTGGGTAGCTTTGGCTAGTGCTTCCCCTAACCCTTGGCAATCCACAGCCGGATAGCGCAAAGAAGGCAAACCCTCATCTTGGTATTCGTTAACACCTACCAATAAAAGCCAAAGCTTGCTTTCTCCTGTTTTTAATGTATCAGTCGAGTAACTAGAACCTATACCTACTGGAGACATATTTGTTATTTTAATCCTCAAATTAACTAGATGCGGGGCTGATTTAATGTATTATTTTGCTCACATCATCTCTGTAATACTCGAATTAAAATTAAATATCTGCCAAAAGAGCAATTGATAAATAAGCTTAATTTTATCAAAAGTTTAGGGATTGAGGTTGAGAGTTTGTCAACAAAGTATTACTCATGCTCACCACATTCACTCTTCTCAATCCGTATTACTGAACCTAAAGCCTAGGAGTATCATTGTAAATAGGAGTAAGTAGATACAACTAGCCCTTTACAAATAGTTGCTTGTGTGCATCAACGACACTAGGGAGTGCAGCGCGGCTGCGTACTCGTCAAAATATGGGGTTTTTCCTGGTTACTCATGACGACTGGAAAAAAGCGATTTTTTCTTGCCTACTTATACTCTAGCGTAAGTAACATGATTCAAGCCTGACATTTGCTGTTATTCAAATACTGCCGCTATCACGACCTTCGCCGTATTCTTGCCCCAAACATCAAATCTGTGAGCGATTTACTGGCATTCTTTTCATTTTTATCCCAAAAGTGCAGAAGTTAATTTTGTTCACATCTATTTAATAATTAAGGATAGCTCTCCAGGCTTTCCGTCGAGCAAATCAGGTAGGGTTTATTGATTCACACAATCAAACTTCTGTCAATGCCATCGTCGTTGTAAAAACACTTGCGTGTAATAGATTGGATAAGGGCGCTTGTGTCAGAGTACCCCCCCATTCTATATATAGGATTATTTGTAACGTCATTATACAAGAATGAGTGATTTAATTTATGCGTTCCCGCCAAGGTATCACTGAGTTATTTACAACTTTTTTACAATTAGACACTGATAGGGTAATTGGTTGGGCAATCGATCCCCTGCTGCGTCGAAATCTACTAAAATGTCAGGCAAGTCTATCACAACCAGAAGATTCGGAAATTTTTTGGGTAAGCTATTGGTATAAAATGTGGCAACAAAACTCCGAAAGTTTGGCAAGAGGGCATTTGTCAGCTTATTTACAAGAAGTTTGCTATTGGGCTGTTCACAAAACAATTGCTAATATTTCCTCTGCACAATACACTGTGTCAGACTGCTTTCAAATGACGATAGCGAATGTCGATCAGGTTTTAAAAGGGTTTAAACCCAACATAGGCTTTAGCCTCAAGAATTATAGCAGTGCGGTTTTCAGCAGCGAACTCAAGGATTTGCTGCGCCAGCAGCAGGAAATTGATATTTGCAGCAATTGGCGATTGTTGCGGAAGCTGACGCAAAAGCGCCTGGTAGAATCTTTACAAAATGTTGGACTCAGTGCCAACACAATACAAAGCTATGTGTTAGCTTGGAAATGCTACCAGTCGTTATATGCTCCACAGCAAGCTACTGGTACCCGCAAACTGCCAAAGCCAGATGAAGCTACATGGCAAGCAATTGCTGAACTTTATAATTCCGAACGCTACAGCCAATTATCTGTACCAGGGGCAGAGTGCAGTGGAGCAATGATGGAAAAATGGCTAGTTGCCTGTGCGAAAGCGGTACGCGATTATTTTTATCCCAATGTTGCCTCTATAAACGCGTCCACAGGGGATGAAGATTCGTCTGGAGAATATCAAGATATTTTACCCCAACTTCGGCAGGAATCGTTAATGACGGAATTCGTTGCTGAAGAAGAACTAAAAGACAGACAGTCACAGCATTCTCAAATCAGCACTGTGTTAATCGCCGCCTTAAACGATCTCGATCAAGAGGCGCAAAAGCTCATACAACTTTACTACAGCAAAAGTTTAACTCAACAGCAGATTGGAAAAGAGTTAGAAATTAAGCAATATACTGTTTCTCGTAGGCTTGCCAAGGCTAAAGACTCGTTACTGCTCAAACTTGCTACCTGGAGCAAAGATTCATTGCATATTCCACTCAACTCGTCGGTACTTAATTATATAAGTACCATTTTGGAGGAATGGTTACAAGCTTACTATAGCCGTCCTTCTTAGTTGCAGCAAACGTGATGATTATGTTTAATCCAGGCACACTAATTTTAACTAAATCTACCCGTTTGTGGTCAGATATTCCGGAAACTGAACTTTTTAGTCGGAGCAGTAACTATATTATGTTTAACCCAGACACGCTGACTTTAACTAACTCTACACATTTGTGGTTAGATATTCCTGAAGCTGAGCTTGAGAAAATTTGGCAACAAAGTCAAGCTTTTTCGACACCCAGTCGGCGTTGGATGGCATATCTCAACCGTTTGAGCCTAAATACTTTTCTACCTTGGCTGCGAGAAGAGTATGCCCCAGAAGCGACTCCTTTTCCGAGTCTGGCGACTTTACCTAGTATTTGGGAAGTAGCTAACGGTACAGGTATTTCTATGGGGGAGGTACGCTTGGCACTAATTCCAACTGAAGCAGCTGATTTAAGCGAACTGCGCGTTCCTCAAGAATGGGTGGATATTCCTAGCTGGACAGCTGATTATTACCTAGCAGTGCAAGTCAATCTGGAATCCGGCTACATTAGGATTTGGGGATACACTACCCACGCGCAACTGAAGAACACGGCGATCTATGATGCGGGCGATCGCGCTTATTGTTTAGATGGAGAGGATATGATTTCTAATCTCAGTATTCTGTGGATGGCGCGTCAAATATGTCCAGAAGAAATTACCCGCACTGAGACTGCACCACTGCCAGAATTATCCACAGCACAAACTGAAAACTTGCTCAACCGCTTAGGAAATCCATCTGTAATTTCACCACGAACAGCAGTACCGTTTGAAACGTGGGGAGCGCTCCTAGAGCATGGTGGTTGGAGACAACGTTTGTACGAACAACGTCAAGGACTGCAACAACAGTGGTCGGTAGCGCAATGGTTGCAAACTGGTGTGTCAGATTTTGCCCAAAAATTTGGCTGGGGAAGTGTCGAGTTACAGCCCAGTTTTGCGGGAGCGCGGGGTTCTGAGCAGACATCTGTATTGCCTACTTTGGTGCGGAGATTAACCATTGCTGGGCAACAATACGAATTACGGCTGCAACCCAAAGGTAATATTGCAGATCGGGTATGGCGCTTTGAGCTGCGGAGTGCAACGAGGGGCGAGCTGATTCCTCGTGGGGTTAAATTCAAACTTTTGACCGAAGATTTACAGCCATTCGATGGAAACCAAGTGCAAGCTAAAACTCCTGTAGACAGGCTTTACATTGAAGTGGCTCTGAGTAATGCTAGGGAAGGATTGGTGTGGCAGACAGAGCCGACTCCATTCGACTATGAATCCGAAATCTTGTTTCTTTGAACTACTTACGCCCTTGGCTATGCTTCAGTATTAATATTGACTTTCTTTATAACAAATTGTGTTAATATATACTATACCATAAAAAGCAATTCACGCGCACTACATAAAAAAACCTCATTTGGTTTGTGACATCGTTCTTTTTGTATAAAAGCTAAAAAGAGCAAGTTTTCTGCATAATTATTTATCTTTAACGCTATTAAATAAAAAACGGCGTTGCTGAACCAAAATATGAATCAAGCGAGCCCTTCGGGATCGCCCTAATTCATATTTCTATTATGCAACGCCTAAAAAACAGTATTAATACCTAAATAAGAGCATAGCTATGATTACAGAAATTAACCCAGGAACTTTAATCAATAGTCGTTATCTGATTAATAAAGTTCTTGGTCAAGGGGGGTTTGGGCGAACTTATTTAGCATTTGATACACAGCGTTTTGGTGAAAAATGTGTCCTGAAAGAGTTTGTACCTGCAAACACGAAAGAAGATATACTTCGTAAATCCAGGGAGCTATTCGAGCGGGAAGCAAAAGTTTTATACCAGATTCGACATCCGCAAGTTCCCAAATTTCTTGCTTGGCTGACCGAAGAACACCGGTTGTTTATCGTACAGGAATATATTGACGGGAAAACTTACTGGCAAATTTTATACGACCGCCTTTCTGGGAAAGGTAAGCCATTTTCCGAAGCTGAAGTGAGAGCATGGTTAATAGATATGTTGCCAGTTTTGGAATATATCCACGATCGCAAGATTATTCACCGGGATATTTCACTGGAGAATGTCATGCTTCCCCATAACCAATCTAAACCTATACTGATTGACTTTGGAGTAGTTAAGGAGAAATTCTCTCAGATTTTGTCTGCTGATCTGAATACTGGCTATTCATCTCGCGGTTCAGTCGTCGGAAAAATTGGCTACTCTCCACCAGAACAACTGCGTTTGGGAAATTGCTATCCCTGTAGCGATATCTACGCACTTGGAGTTTGTGCGGTTGTCCTTTTGACTGGGAAAATGCCACATTTGTTAATAGATAATTCTCTCAACTGGCAATGGCGTTCTCATGTGAATATCAGTGGGTCTTTGGCTAGCATACTGGAAAAAATGCTGGCAGAATTACCAACAGATCGTTACCAGTCAGCCAAAGAAATTCTCCTCGAACTTAATCCGTCACAAATTTTACCTGGAGCCATAAACGCGAGTTTATCACCGAAAACAGCGCCAATTAACATTTCCCAAACACAGAAAAACCAAATAGTAGTTACTAATAAAGATTTAGAAGAATCCCTAATTTTAGAGCAACTGGCACAAAAGCTCAGTCAAGGGAATCAAACAACTACCGAATTACCTACACGAACACCTGTTTCTCTCAACGCCGAATTTTTAGAATATTGTCAGCGAGAATTGACTAGTTTTGTCGGACCTTTCGCCAGTGTTTTGATGAAACACACTTTGGAGAAAACCCCAGAAATAGCAACAAAGGAATTCGTTGAAGTGCTAGCTGAGGCAATTCCTAACCCAAAAATAGCACAAAAGTTTGTAAATAGCATTAAACTTCCTACTGAACCTAATTCAGCAAAGCTTCGGAGTTCTACCAACTGAGAGTCAACCCCTTCGGGTTCGTCAAAAATCACGCATTCAAAAGTCAAAAGTAAGAACCCCATCGATTTGGGGGCCTAATTGAGGACATTGAAATGACCCAACATCCAAAAAATACAGCAATGCAAATTTTTACCCTCATCTGGTTCGGACATATGACTTCCCTCATCGGCTCTGGGTTAACTAACTTTGCCTTGGGTCCGACATAAAACCAGACTTTAAACAGGTAAAGTGCCAACTCCCATAGAAAAGCTACTTTTTTGGCAAGCACTCAGTCAGAGTGAAAGCTGGATCTTTAAAAGCTGGTACTCATCCTTGAGCGATTAAGATTATAAACAATTTGTCAATAAGTAATAGTGCTGAAAAAATTCCCGAAAATGGGAGCCGGAAATACAATTTTTAGGTTAGCGATCGCATCATTTAAAAAAGCATGTTTCATTCTTACCGCATGCCCATTTACATTTAAAAGTTTGAAAGCTAGACCCGAAAAGACTTTTGGGCTACTTTGCCCCTTCTGACGCTTCCGTAACACTACCCCATATAGTAAGCGATTCGAGCGCAAGCGCATAAATTGCCATTTTTCGCTCTCTTTCCTTTTTAGTTCATCAGTACTAATTACTTGTCTTTATTGCCCTGTGATACTTTAGGGTGCGGAATGTGGGATAAAAGCTGACCAAAGACTCGTCTTTGCAGACGATCCACATAGGTAAAGATGACTGGAACCACAACCAAAGTTAGCAAGGTGGAAGTCATCAAGCCGCCAATCACAGCGATCGCCATTGGGCTGCGTACTTCTGAACCTGCACCAATTCCCAAGGCAATCGGAACCATACCAGCAATCATCGCGATCGTCGTCATCAGGATAGGGCGCAAGCGGGCAACGCCAGAATCTAAAATTGCTTTGAAAAGAGATTGGCCTGACCGCCTGTTCACCAAAATATAGTCTACCAGCAAAATAGAATTCTTTGTAACTAAACCCATTAGTAGCACAACTCCAATTAGAGCATACAGATTCAACTCTTTTTGCGTCAGCAGTAGCCCTAATAACGCACCACCGATGGAGAAAGGTAGGGCGGCCATAATAGTAATTGGGTGGAGAAAATCACCAAACAGCAACACCAAAACTGCGTAAATAAATAGCACTGCTGCACCTAAAGCAGTGGTAACATTACTGAATAGTTCCTGCATAATTTTGGCATCGCCAAACTTCTCCTGTTTGACACTTGATGGTAGATTACGAAAAGCAGGCAGGTTGTTGACTGCGGCTAAGGCATCACCGAGAGAAATGCCTTGAAGATTGGCCTCTACTGAAATTTTGCGGCTGCGGTTGTAGCGATCTATTTGGGAGGAACCACTACCAAAAGTGATACTAGCAACCGTCTGCAATGGGATCAAATTGCCACTTTTATTTTGAACTTGCAGATTGCGGATCGTGTTAATGTCATTACGGTATTTGGGGTCAAGCTGAACACGGATAGGAATCTGGCGATTGGGCAGGTCAAACTTGGCTAAATTAGCGTCTGTATCACCCAGAGTACTAAGGTTAGCGGTACGAGCGATCGCTTGGACACTCACATTTTGATCTGCTGCCCGTTGTGGATCTGGTCGGATCAAAATCTCAGGCTTGACCAAGCTAGCACTAGAGGCAATTTCCACTAAGCCTGCAACCTGATGCATCTGTTTTTCCAAGTCTTCTGCCACACGGGTTAACTCTTTGGCATCTTCACTCTTGAGGACGATGGCTAATTGCTTGGTACCTCCACCAACATTATCTTGTTGAAAGCTGAGGTGAACTCCTGGAATCTGACGAAACAATGGACGCACCTGATTTTCAAACTCTATCCGGGAAATTTTTCGCTCTTTTCCTCTAGGTTTGAGATTAACATAAAGCGTTGAGTAATTAACATTTTCGTCAGTTTGAACACTATGGACGTTAGCATCTTTCAGCAACAGTGTGGTTAACTTTTGCGTAACGAGATCAGTATTTTTTACGCTAGAACCAGGAGGTAATTCCATGTTGATGATTGACAATTCTGTATCATCATTGCCTAGTAAGCCAGTCGGAATATGCGGTACTAGCATGACACTTCCTACCAGAAATACGACGGAAACTGCCAAAGTTACCAGACGATGTTTCAATGCCCAAGTCAGCAAGCGACGGTATTGATAGGAGAGTAGGTCTTTACGGAGATTGTCCTTTTGGTAATGATGATGTTGGTCTTTGAGAATGTAAGCTGCCATTAATGGTGTAATCATCCGGGCTACAAGTAGAGAGAACAGAACGGAAGCAGATACCGTCACTCCAAATGGACGAAAAAATTGACCACTAATTCCCGTCATCAAAGCAACCGGGGCAAACACCGCTACAATACTCATAGTTGTGGCAACTACCGCCAAACCAATTTCATCAGAAGCTTCCAGCGCCGCTTTGCAGACTGACTTACCCATCTGCTGATGGCGCTCGATGTTTTCAATTTCTACGATCGCATCATCCACCAGAATTCCCACCACTAGCGCCATTGCTAACAGCGTCATAAAGTTGAGAGTGTAGCCAAACACCTTCAGCACAATAAAAGTTGGAATCAAGGATAAGGGAAGTGCTACCGCTGTAATCAGTGTTGCCCGCCAATCGCGCAAGAAGATCCAAATTGTCACCACTGCCAAAATTGCCCCTAGCACCACCGCTTCTACAGAGGCAGCATAAGACTCCCTTGTATAATTTGCTCGAGCATCGTTGACCAATTCCAGCTTGATATCAGATGGCAAAGTCTTCTGGAGTTCATTTATTGCCTGTTTTACGCCTTCTTCTACAGTTACTAATACACTACCCGTGCTACGGAGAACCGAGAAAACTACAGCTAGGTGGTTATTAACTCGAGCAATTTTACGGATGTCTGCTGCTGCATCTGTAACACTACCTAGATTGGATAATGGCACAAAGCCACCTTGAGGCAGAGATATCTGATAATTTTGCAAGACTTCAAGGCTCTTGGCACTACCCAAGGTGCGGATTGTTTGTTCACCGCCGCCAACTTCTCCCCGTCCTCCAGGCAAATTAATGTTAAAAGCCCGTACTTGATCGTTTACTTGAGTAGCAGTAATGCCTAGTGCTTGGAGGCGATTGGGATTGAGGTCTACGCGAATTTCTCTGTCGGTCCCGCCAATTCGGTTTACCTGCGATACCCCCGATACCCCCAGAAGCGCCCGACTAATTTCCTGATCTACGAGATTACTTAATTCTCCTACCGATCGCTGAGTTGATAAAACAGCATAGGTAATGATCGGATCACCCGCAGCATCCACCCGTTGGACAACTGGCTCACTAATATCTTGGGGCAAGTTTTGTCGAATTTGCGAAATCGCATTTCTGACATCATTGGTGGCGCGATCGCTATTCGTACCCAAGACAAAGTTGACTAACGTTTGAGACGAGCCATCTGTCACAGTAGACGTAATTTCATCAATGTTGCCTAATCCAGCAACTGCATCCTCAATTTTCTTCGTTACTTGAGCTTCCAATTCGGAAGGATCTGCTCCTGACTGTGTTACAGTCACACTTACAGTCGGAATATCAATATTAGGACTTTGATCTATCCCCAGCGTCGGAAATGCTACTAACCCTGCGAGAGTCAGTACTAGAAATAACACTAGGATGGGGACAGGATTACGAATAGACCACGCAGAGATGTTCAAGGACATTGGGAATGTGGAGTAGGAGTTATTGGTTATTTCTCAGCACTGCTGAACTAATTCTTGACAATGGTAACGCGATCACCATCTTTGATATAGCCTGCGCCTGCAACTACAACGCGATCACCTGGATTTAAGCCGCTTTTAATAGCTATTCTAGCTTGGTCTATCTCACCAGAATCCTGACGCACACCAACTTGTACTGGTCTAGCTCGCACAGTATTTTTACCCTCTAAGACATAGACAATTGATTGCCCATCTGTTTGAGGCAACACAGCTAGTGCTGGTACAGTTAGCGATTGAGTGGACTGGACGGCAATGGCGGCTTTCAGGAACATTCCCGATCGCAAAAGAGGACTTGCGGGTAAGTTAATCTTGACTGTTGCTTGTCTGCTTTGTAAATCGACTAGGGGCGCTATTTCCCGCACTCGTCCTTGTAGCTTTATTCGCTTGTCAGCTTCTGTTGTAATGTGTGCTAGGGATCTGATCTTCACTTGAGGTAGCTCTGTCTCTGGTATTTTTGCCTGCAATTCTAAAGAGCCATCTCGAATTAAGGAAAACAGCTTTTCATTTCCAGTCACATTACCGACTCTGGCAATTTTTTCAGCAATCACACCTTTCGCAGGTGCGCGGACAAAAGTTTGAGCAATTTGAGTTTCTAGTTTTTGCACTTGGGCAAGCTTGCTCTGCACATCTGCTTTGGCACTGCTAATATTAGCAAGAGCTACATTCACGGCTTCTCGTGCTGTGCTAGCAGCCGTTGTGTAGGAAACCAAATCTTTCTGAGATACTGCTCCTGCTTGTGCTAAATGTTGATAGCGTTTCCAATTACTCTGTGCTTGTGCTAAGTTTGCCTTCTCCTGTGCAAGTGTTGCTTGCTTTTGTTGCACAACTGCTTGAGTGGAGACAACGTCTGCTTTTGCTTGGTTGAGTTGCACTTTCAACACAGAAGTGTCTAATATGGCTAGTACCTGTCCGGCTTTCACTGTCTGCCCTTCTTCTACCAAAACTTGTTTAATCTGCAACCCTGTTGCTTCTGATAAGATGGGCAACAAGTCGAAAGCAGCAACACTGCCAGTAACATTTACTGTTTGGGTGACAGAGGTGATCTGTGCAGGAGCAATCGTCACGCTTTGACTGGGAATGGAAACATCTTGAGTTGGGGTAGGAGCAGAGGTACGCGAACTTGGTATTGTCAAATCAGCCACAATCTTACTACTCGCAGCTCCCAATATTAGACCGATTACCAGACCCCACTTGCTTTTGAACAAATCACCGCGAGAACTGAGTTTTCTAGATCCCCGCTTGCTTTTAAACCAATCACCAGGAGAATTAAGTTTTCTAGATGTTGTGGTAGATTTTAATTTCTGAGGATCGTTAATCGCGTCTACTAATTTCTTTTTCTCCGCGTCTGAGAAGGCTTCGTCAGCCAAAGTCTTTTTCCCCCTATATTTGTGTGGGAACTTGGCAGCGATCGCCCGTGCTGAGGAGTCGAACTCTTGATAAGTTAGGCTATCTGATTCTGCTTCACCATCATGCAGAAAGGTAAAAGCTAGTTTGCTCAGCTGCTGAACAGCCCTGTAGCGCAGGAGGTCTACTAAAGTAGAGATATCTGGGGAAGTTTGTGAGTTCAAATCGTGAAACGGGATCATAATAATATGGAATTCAAAATGTGTTTGTTGAGAGCAGGGGCAAGTTACTGAATAGAGACATCAACTCATCTATGTGAGTACAGTTTCATATTTTAGAGATGTCTATTACTCTTGCTGTCCTTCGGGTAAGAGCATCTCAATTAAGCTTGATGTAAGGACTTGGAGGAATCTATTGTATAGTTAAGTAGTCAAAGTGCGGCACAATACCCATCAGTCTGAGTATTCGTCAAGTTTAGACTCAAGCCACGTGATGCACTTCGGAAGTTAGAAGATTGCAGCAGGCTTCGCTCCCGCAAAGGCTAAAACCAAAATCCTTGATCTGTTTCCTCATCCTTACTAGGGGTTAGTGAAATCAATTTATGCATTAGGTGCAGCAGTCGTGTTGATGGAAGATACCGTCGAGTGTGAGGATGTACAGTTAATTTGGGTTGACGCAGGCGATCGCGCGGTAAAGCATTTGAACAAGTGGTGAATGAGCTTTGCGATGCCTTGGTTGAAGTTATAAAGCGTAATTCGCCACAGTTGGAAATTTTACCCGAAACTAGGGTTGTCGAACGTACGTTTGGTTAGTTAGGACGATGTAGACGTTTAAGCAAAGACTATGAACTCATGCCAGAAGTTAGTACGCTCCCCCATTCGGTTTGTTTGAAAGGTCAATCCTGAGCTACAGCATTGGGCAGTTGCTTTTCTAATAGTCTCAAAGGTTTATACTGGTAGGCGATAATCGTCACCAATACAGTTAGTATTCCCATCACAATAAACATCAAACCGATACCACGTCCTTTACCGACACCAATAATTTTGCCAATACTTCCTGCTAAAAGCCCTTTAGGAGTCATTAATGGCTCGAAGATTTTATCTGCTAGTGGTCCGGCGACAGTGTAAGCAAAAGGGTGCGATGCGTTGGAGATCGCCCCGATTGTTGCAAAGACCCTACCTTGAACATTTAATGGTACTTTCTTTTGGAAAATAAGTTGGCTTGAACTGTTAATGATTGGTAGACCAAAGAAATAGAGGAAGGCTATCAGCGCTAACAAGGGGACTGTTTTGTATAACCCAGCACACGTAATACTAATTCCACCCAGCAGCATAAAGCCAAATATACTTAGAATTAGGTATGGCGGTGTTTTGACTGTACTGATGAGAACGCTGCTTACCAGCATTCCCACACCGCCAATAGTCAAAATTGTACCTAAGTCCGTAGCTGAGGCAAAAGACAATACTAAGGGCGTAAATAGGATCTGCACAATTCCGACGAGGAAATTGTTAACGGCGAAGAAAAGTAGCAGCGCAAACAGTCCTCTTCTTTTAACTAGATATACCAAGCCGTAGGATGCTTCCTTGTACCAAGGAGTTTTTTCGGCACGATGTCGATCAATGTACTGTTTTGGGAACGGAACTAGTAAAAGAATACTTAGAGCAAAAATAAAGGTGGCAAAATCAATAAAGATAATGCCATCGATTTTGAGAATGAGCAGCAGCAGACCTCCTAGCATCGGTGCGACCAACGAGCCTACAGCGGCCCCTATTTGCAACAAACCGTTGGCACGAGCAAGGTCTTGCTCCGGTACTATGAGGGTAGTGGCACTCGTATAAGCAGGCAATTGAATGGCGCTGAAGCAGGAACTGATGGTTGCAAAAACACATATGTGCCAAAATGTCAAGTCGCCAGTAGCTAACAAAAACGCAATCACCCCTGTACTAATACCTGCTCCTAAATCACTAAATACCATCATCCAACGGCGTGGAAATTGGTCTACTAGTGTGCCAGCTACAGGGGAAATCAGAATTATTGGCAAGCTTGTAAATAGGGAGATAAGGCTGAACTGCGTTACCGAACCAGTTTGCTGGTATACCCATACACCCAAGGCAAAGTTAGTTAACTGAGAGCCGATGAGGGAAATCATCTGTCCGAACCAGATGAGGGTAAAAATTTGCATTCCTGTATTTTTTGGATGTTGGGTCATTTCAATACTCCTCATTAATCTACATTAGCTTGCTCAATGCAGATGTTTAGCTATTCTCCTAAGGTATTTATTGATATGCGCTTTGCACATGACAGATCATTTTTACTTAGGTTTCTGGAAACCAACTTGTAGATTTTTATGTTACATTTTGAAGTGCGTAATGTGGGATATAAATATGTCCGCTAGTGGGATGACTCAGACGGTTAATGCAGTAAAATAATCGGCGCTGTAGTGACACAAGCGTCAATTATTTTACGGAATACCCAAAATTACCGATAATTGACGATCCGCGCAAAATTGATTGGATCTAAACTTGCTCCTTGAAGCCAGAGCTGACCTAAGATGTTAAGTATGAATGCAACATCCGATTCTTCTTCATACGGGTGGCTTAACGAAGAAAGCACTATTTGTCCGGCAGCGCGCTCTGGATGCTGCACCGCCATCGCGCTTAGCGTCCGCCCAGGACCAACTTGCAGTAATATCCGCTCTGTTTTTTTGAAAATCTCTTGCAAACCATCTGAAAAGCGTACAGTTTGGCGCATATGTCTAGCCCAATAGTTGGGGTCTGTTGCTTGGTCGGCTGTAATCCATGTACCGCTGACGTTAGAAATATATGGTATTTGAGGTGGTCTAAGAGTCATTTTTTCTAGATAAGATTTAAATGGTTCTATGATGGAATCCATTTCGTGTGAGTGAGGAGCATAGGAAGCTTCTAAAGGAAGACAAATCACATCCTTCTCGCTTAGTCGGTCATTTAATTCCTCTAAAACTTTTGTGGAACCTGAAACAATGCAAAGGTTTGGTCCGTTAATTGCAGCTAAAGAGACAGTCTTGCCTAAAAGTGGGAGAACTTCCTTTTCTGAAAGCTCAACGGCAAGCATGGCACCACTGGGCAATTCTTGCATAAGTCGTCCACGCGCCGCCACCAAATCTAATGCATCTTCCAGGGAGAAAACGCCAGCTAAACACGCTGCAACGTATTCGCCAATGCTATGACCGATCATTGCTTGGGGACGCACGCCCCACTCTGACCACAACATAGCCAAAGCATACTCAATCACAAAGAGCGCTGAGTGTGCAATCAATGTTTGTTGAAGTTGCTGCTTGGCAACGTTTGTCTGTTTTTCATCAGGATATATTATGTTGCGAATGTCAAGCCCTAGGTGAGGTTTTAAAAATTGTGAGCAGATATCGACTTGTTCTCTAAACGTCTTCTCAGTTTGGTAAAGTTCTAATCCCATATTCACATACTGCGCTCCCTGCCCTGGAAACATAAACACAACAGGTCGATCTTCGGACTCTTGGAAACGTGTAAAAACTTTTTTGGAATCGAGTGTTTCTAGGGGAGTCACAGCATTATCAACGGTATCGCAAACAAGCATCCGTTGATGCTTAAAAGCTTTTTGATCGACTTGATAGGAGTAAGCAATATCAGCAAGGTTCTGTTGGGTAGATTGCTTTAAGTGTTCAATCAGATTTGCGGTTTCCGTCTCTAAAGCAGAGCTTGTTTCTGCGGAGAGTACTAACAGGTGCCAAGGACGAGGTTTTTCTAAAGTTTTATTCATTTGATTCTCCTGAAGATATAAATTCACTATGCAAAATTCTCTCTGCGTATTATTACCACTTAGCGGCTTGATGTGCTTATTTAGAATTAGAGACAGTTGCTGATGTTAAATACCACATCTGTTCTTCGTTTAAAGTTTTTGTTTATGCTATAGTTCCCTTTTCAATAATTAATGCTAATTCGGCTACAGTTGGATTTCTAAATATAGCAATCGGAGGAATGTCTGTGTGAAATATTTTTTGTAACTGAGAAATAATTTTAATAGCGACTAAGGAGTTACCTCCCAAACTGAAAAAATTATCATAAACACCTACTTGTTCGATGCGGAAAACCTTTTGCCAAATATCAGCAATCTTTTGCTCAGTATCAGACCTGGGAGCAACATAGGTATTTTGTAAATTCAGTCGCTGACGTTGTTGTTGTGCTATTTGAATTGATTCTTGTTCTTGTGATGGTACAACATTAGTGCCTGATTCTTTCTGAGTCTTCTCCAATTGCTCTTTTTGAGATTCTCTCCCCTGGTGTTGGCGATCGAAGAGATAGGTAGGTAAAGCAAGTGTACTAGAATGGCGAGTTCCATAGAGTTTCGACCAATCCACTGACACTCCAGCTAGCCAGATTTGACCCAGTGTGTTGAGCGAAAACGCCAGATCCGATTGTTGGTTATAGGAGTTTGGTAATGAGGCAAGTACTAGCCGTTCTGATACGTTGGCGCTAGCTGGGTGTTGCAGCGCCATACTACCCAAAGTTTGGCCTGGTCCAACTTCTAACAGGATTTGATACGGCACTTGCCATAATGTTTCAATTCCATCAGCAAAACGTACAGTTTGACATAAATGCCTGCCCCAATAACTTGGATCGGTGGCTTCCACTGCTGTAATCCAAGTTCCTGTGACATTGGATATGTACGGAATTTGAGGAGGCTTGAGGTCAAAGCTTTTGACCAACTGAATGAACGGCTCCATAATTGCCTCCATAATTGGAGAATGAAAAGCATGAGTAGTTTGCAATTGCCGACAAGCTATCCCATTTGTTAAGAGATGCTGCTCTAATTTAGCTACGGGCTTTGTAGGTCCTGCAACTACACATAGCTGAGATCCATTAACAGCAGACAAGCACAGATGCTCTGTGAGCAGTGGCTGTAGTTCCATCTCTGAGAGGGAGACTGCTAACATCGCCCCACCAGGTAATTGTTGAATGAGTTGACCTCTTTTAGCAACCAGAGCCAAAGTCTCTTCCAGAGATAAAACACCAGCTAAAGTTGCCGCTACATACTCGCTGATGCTGTAACCAATAAGCGCCTGAGGCTTTATCCCCCATGCCATCCACATTTGGGCTAGCGCATACTCAATGACAAACAGCGCTGGTTGAGCAATATAGGTTTGATTTAGTTTTTGAGTATTGACATCTACTGGAGTTTGGTCACGTCGCAGCATCTGTCGTAAATCTAGCTTCTGGGAAGACATGACTGAGGCTGGATTGCTTGTTTGCCGAACAAGCTCAGCCTGCTCCTGATGAGGATAAAGTACATCTTGCAAGTCAAAACCCAGGTGAGGTTTGAGGAGTTCTGAGCAACGAGCTATATGTTCGCGAAAAGTTGGCTCAAGCTGATAAAGCTGTAAAGCCATATTGACATATTGCTCTCCTAAGCCAGGAAACATGAAAACTACAGACCGATTATTAGTTTCTTGGATGTTACTGGTAAAAATACGTTTGGGGTCTCTGGTTGTCAGCGCACACACTGCATCTGAGCGATCGCAACACACTAGTATCCGACGGTGATTAAATGCCTGACAATCAACTTGGAGAGTATAAGCTACATCAGTAAAGTTAATTTCAGAATTCTGGTTTAAAAACTCAGCTAGATTATCAGTTGCTGTCTCCAAGCCTGATTCTGTTTTGCCAGACAGCACCAGTAACTGCCACGGCTTAGGAGGAGCCGATTGTTTATTGCTATTAGAAATTAAAGAACTGTTCATTATTACCTCTTTGCCTGACATTGCAGTTTTATTCTCTACATATATCACAATAAATTGATCTTAAATTGAATCTAATATTTGCACGTCTACATAATCAGGAAAAGAATGTATATGCTTGAAGTTATCATCAAAAACCAGAAGACAACTTTGAGTATTAAGTTCTTTAAACCCTGCAAACTTATAAGTGATATACATCATACGATTTCTATCATTTGAGACAAAGTCAGCACACAATTTAACATTTTGATTATTTGCCATACATATAATATGATTGAGCATAATCATCCCTACGCCCCTAGACATAACGCGGCAGGACATTAGCAAGAGCTTTATTGTCCATATGGTATCTTGACATTCAATAAGAGCTAATCCAATTTTTCCGTAACTTCCATACTTATCATCCAAGCTAGCAATTAGTAGCTTATGCTTATCTGATTGACGAAAATGGTTGAGTTCTTCGTAAGAGTATGTATAGCCAGTTGTATTTAATTGGTTTGTGCGTACTGTTAATTCTTCAGCTCGTTGTAAATCCTCCTCTTTAGCAGAAGAGATGGTAAAGCGCATCCCCAAGGTGGCTAAAAACTCTTCTTTAGAACCGACAAATTCTTCCTCAACCTGATTGCGTTTTATATCGCTGAGATACATAAGTCTTCTATTTTTGGAATCCTTTGTAATAAAACGAGGATTCATTTCTGGCATATCTAGCAACTGCTCGAGGTTAGCTGTATTAATACAGAGAACTTCAGGTATTGAAAAATTTACCTCTTCTAACTCAAACGGTTGGTCATCAATGAAGGCTATTGTATCCATTCCAATATTAATTAGTTGAGCGATTTGTTGAATGGAAGAAGACTTGGAGTTCCAATTGATTTGTGGATAGATAAAATACTCATGCAATCCAAGTTCTTCCAGCTTCAACATTGCTTTGTTATGTTCATTTCTACTTGCAACAGATTGCAAGATGCCTCGATTGTCTAAAGTTTTGATTATGTCAACAACATTGTTTTGCAAGAAAACTTTATCATCTTCCAGTAATACGCCATGCCATATGGTGTTATCAAGATCCCAAACGACACACTTGATGGCTTTTTTAAAGCCTTCTTTATTGTTTGTTTGTTCAATGTTTAATTCCAGCATATTTCTCCATCCTTATAATTAGTTAAAAAAATCAGTATTTATTCAAATTACGTATTATTGATCCCCATAATCAGCAATTGTAATCTGTTGAATCTGAGTACTTCCTTCGATAATCTCCATAATTTTTGAGTCTCGAAAATACCTTTGAACAGAGTACTCACTACTACAACCATGACCACCATGAATTTGTACAGCGTCACTTGCCACTTTAGTCGCGGTTGTGGAAGCAAAATACTTAGCAATTGAGGTTTCCATAATCGATTTAGGATCGCCAATATCCTTTAAGTAGCCTGCTTGATAACACAGTAGTCTTGCTGCTTTCACATTAACGATCATCTCAGTCAGCATTTGTCGAATTAATTGATGGTCTTTCAAATAAACATCAAACTGCTTTCGTTTGCTTGTATACTGAATGCAAGCTTCAAGACAAGCTTGGGCAATACCTATACACCCCCAAGCTACACTGTACCTGCCATAATCTAGAGCAGAAGATGCTACATAAGAAAAACCAAAACCCTCCTTACACACAAGGTTTTCTCGTGGAATCCGACACTCATTTAGGTACAATTCAGCTAACATTGAAGCTCTGGTACCCAACATTCCAAAAATTGGTTTAACCAAGAGTCCTGGTGTGTTTTTTTCAATTATAAAAGCAGTGGGTTTACCTTCACACCGAGCAAATATCAAGAAAATATCAGCAATTTGTCCATAAGTAATCCACTTCTTTTGCCCATTTAGTACATAAAACTCCTTAGAAACTGTTGCTGTCGTCTCTACTTTTTTAGCATCGCTGCCCACATTAGGTTCACTTAAGCCAAAAGCAGCGATGACTTCACCAGATGCCATTTTAGGAATCCAATGCTCTTTTTGAAATTTACTACCCCACTTGAGGATCGCCTGAGCAACCATAGAGTGAACTGTGAGCAAACTTCGTACTGAAGAACATCCCCGTCCCATTTCTTCATTAAGGAGACCATAAGTTATCATATCCATACCACTGCCGCCTCTTTCTTTAGGTATGATGGCACCTAGATAACCTTGTTGAGCTACTCTTTCAATCACTTCCCTCGAAGTCCGTTCTTCAAGATCGGCCCTGTCTGCATCAGGGACAATCTCTTCATCTGTGAAGCCTCGGAATTTAGCTTTAGCCTCTTTTTGCTGAGGAGTTAATTCTATTTGCATTCCTGTCACTTAAGTGTTAAAAAATGTTAATGCCTGTATTCTTTGCTTCAATTATGTGCATGTATAGCCAGCTTTTTTTCTAGAAAGCTGCTCATGGCATTTATACTTCTGAAGTTTTCAAATTCAAGGTCTTCATTTTCAATCGTTAATTGAAAATCTTTCTCTAGAAAGAGAACTAGCTGCATAGCAAACATCGAATTCACAAAGCCAAGAGAGAATATATCTTCATCTTCTTGGAATTCATGATGACCAAAAGACTGAGTCAGAAATTTTTTGATTTTGTCTTTAGCTTCTTTCATTGTCAACCTCCTGTAAATAGTACTTATGGTTTCAAATTTTGAATTTCTTAATTGTAGGTATAAAACCCTTTTCCACTTTTCCGTCCATATAATCCAGCATCAACCATTTTCTTAAGTAAGGAACATGGTCGATACTTACTATCATTGAAACTTTCATACAAAACTTCGATAGAGAATAGAATTGTATCTAAACCTATCAAGTCAGCTGTTTCAAGCGGTCCCATTTTATGTCCAAAACACGTTGTGAAAATTCTATCTACTTCTTCCACTGATGCTACTTGTTCTTGTAAAAGAAAAATAGCTTCATTAACGGTTAACATGAGGACGCGATTAGATACAAAGCCTGGAGAGTCATTGACCAAAATACATTCTTTTTCCATTTGAGCCAATAATTTTTTGGCTGTCTCAATAGTTTCATTACTAGTGTGATAACCACGAATTGTTTCAACCGCTGGCTTCATTGGTACGGGATTCATAAAATGCATCCCAATAACTTTAGAGGCACGCTTTGTGACTGAAGCAATGCGAGTAATAGGTATAGCAGATGTATTAGCAGCAAAGACGGTTTCTTGCGGACAAATTGTATCAATTTTTTCGTAGATGTTCTTTTTTATGTGCCACTTTTCTGTTGCATTTTCTATCACAAACTCTGCATTGTGAAGAAATTGGTAATCTGTAGAAAACTTAATTTTACTTAGGATATCATCTGGTTGGTTGGCTTTCTTATTCTTTGTGAAAAGCTGTTGGAAACGGATATTATTTTTTATTTCCTGTTTTGCCTGTTCTAAAATTTTATCGTCAATATCTAAAAGAATTACATTATGACCAGTTTGGGCTAGGCTTTGTGATACTCCTATCCCCATAACACCTGCGCCTACAACGCCTACGACTTGAATTTCCATAATTTCTGATGAGGGTAAATTTCCTGAGATAAAATAATTAGCTTGACTAGCTTCAAAACTTGCATTATCACGAAATTCTGAAAAAGAGTACTACTTGTGGGGAGTGGCAGGCTTGCGCTTGCCTTATATCGAGGGCGGGCAGGATGCCCACCCCACAAGAAACTTTATTTCTACAAAACTGACATGCTCTCAAAAGCTACGAGTATGCCTTACGTGGGTAGGGGTTGTTTGGCATAATTTTTTTCAACCATTTGCCTGTGCTTGTTCAATACAAACTTTTAAATGTTTTGCCAAAACCTGAACATGAGGTTCTGCCAACATCGTGATATGCTTGCCCGGTACCTCATAAGTCTCTACTGATTTTAAGGAGTACTTATCCCAACCCATTGACGGATTATCACAGACCTCTTCTTGTGCCCGGAAGACAGTAACTTGATTACGATAGGCTTCCTGTGGCATATAAGCATAATTAGCTTTAGTGTTAGCTTTATAAACTTCTAGGAAACCGTTAACTTGCTCTAAAGTAGCGTTTGGAGGTAATATTTCAGCAGTTTTTAACCGAGCGAGAAAGTAGTTTAACTGCTCATCTGGCATCAGCGTTCTAAGAGTATCCTCTGTTATAAATAAATTCTTGCTAAAAAATCCTTCTACCATGTTTACCATCTCAATTAAGTATTCCGTATCATCCTTGTGTTCCACAGGTTTTTGGTCAGGAATTGGTGCCCAAGTGTCAAAAAAGGCAAGCACAGCAACCTCTTGACCTAGCTGTTGCAACTGTAGGGCGATTTCAAAAGCTACACGGCCTCCGAAGGAATGACCTCCCAGAAGATATGGACCTTCTGGCTGCACTACTTGTATTGCTTTGATGTAATCAGCAGCCATATCTTCAATACGTGTGTGTGCAAGAGTCTTTCCATCAAGACCTGATGCTTGTAAAGCGTAAAATGGTTGGTCTAGCCCCAGATAATTCGCTAATTGGTAAAAGTAAAGGACATTTCCACCACCTCCTGGTAAGCAAAAGAGAGGTCGCTTTGAACCACGAGGCTGAATTTCTACTAAAGGAGACCAAGGTCGGGAATCTGTTGTCTCTTGGAGAGCACTAGCTAGCTTTTCCACTGTAGGAGCTTGGAACAGAGTAGCCAATGGCATATTCTGACCAAATTTTCGTTGAATCTGAGCCATCAAACGCACAGCTACAAGGGAATGACCTCCCAATTCAAAGTAATTGTCATAAATACCTACGCGCTCAACATTTAGGAGTTGTTGCCATAGATTAGCAACGGCGAACTCAACAGGAGTACGGGGAGCGACATAAGCAGTTTGCAAATTTGCTCTTGGGCGGAGTGGGGGTGAATCTTTCTGTACTGAACGCTCTGTATCTTGTGTGGAACGTTCTGCATTACGTATTGATTCCAGTTTAACCCACTGATTAATTCTAGCTTGTAAATCCCCTAATGAGATAGCAATTTGAGACAGCTTCTTGATGGAAAGAACACGTTTAAAGACCTCTACACTTTCTGTACGTGTAATAAATAATTCATCCAAAGTTGATTGATAATCTGTATTTTGCTGTTCTTCTTTCTCAACTGGCGAGCCTTCCCAGTTCAAGCTAATCCAAGGTACAGTTTTTGTCCGATTTTGCTGATAAGTAAAAGCATCCATAAAAAGGTTTGCTGCCGAATAAGCGGCAAACCCTAATCCTCCTAAAATAGAGGATACGGAGGATAGTAAAAGGCAAAAATCAAGCTCTCTGCCATGCAAAACTTTTTGCAGTACAAATAACCCATGCACTTTAGACTGAAATTGCATTTCACATTCAGCCTTACCTGTCTCTTGAATAAGTTTACGTGAATTATCTCCGACTATCCCTGCCCCATGAATCACACCATTAATTTTGCCAAAGTGTTCATATGCCTGAGCTATTGCTGCTTGCATTTGTCCAAACTTAGCCACATCCGCGCTGATGACTAAAACCTCAGCACCCAATTCTTCCAGAGTCTTTACTTTTTGAATGTTGCGGCTTACTGTGTTCTGTTCACCATGCGTTGCTATCCATTCGGAGAAATTCTCTCTCATAGGAAGACCGGAGCGTCCTAACAAGATCAGCTTGGCTTTGAATGCCTTAGCTAAGTATTTGGCCAAAGTAAAGCCAATGTTTCCCAAACCACCAGTGATGAGATAAACACCTCTGTCCCTAAACCTGGTTTTTTCTTCAGTCACTGCATCTAGTTGGACGGGTTCCCATGTTTGAACCCAGCGATGATGTCCACGATACGCAACTATTAGGTCATCTGTTTTAGTTGTAAATTCCTCTATCAAATAGTCTATTAGTTTCTCGTTTTCAGTTGTAGATTTGGGAATCACAACATCAACACTACGGCAAACTATGTTCGGATATTCTTGTGCAATAACTTTACACGGTCCTAACAAGGTTGCTTTTTCAGGGCTTAAACTTTCTTCACCTGTCACCTCATGCAAATTGTTTGTCACTGTAATAATTTGCAGAGGATAAGTTATGTTTTGTTTATTTAAGGCTTGAGTTAGGAAGAGCAGGCTGTAAAAGCCTAAATACTGACTATTTTCAAAGTCCCGATTTGGTAAGTACGATTGGTCATATGATGTGACGTTCCATAAGTGGGCGATCGCTTGTGGTATCCGATCTAATTGGCGTAGTTCTTGGATCAAGGCTTCATAGTCATCTTGTCGCTGGGGATTGATTATATATGCATTATCACTTAGTTTTGCAAACTGTTCTCCCACAACGACTGTAATAAGATTGTGCTTTTGTTGTTCCAGTCGTGTTACAAGTTCTTTCGCTAACCCACATGCATCAACAAAAACAAGCCAACAAGTCTTTTGAGCTTGTGTCTTTTCTTCTTCAAAAGGTTCAATGAGTTTAGATTGTTTCCATGAAGGAATGTAAAACCAGTCGGCAATATTTGACTTCTTGTGTATTACTTGTGTAGTAAGAGGTACAGAATCTGGTTGTTCGTCAATCCAGTAACGTTGACGCTCGAAAGGATAAGTTGGCAACGGAATCCGGTGACGCTGCTCGTGGGCATAAAAACCAGACCAGTCTACTTGAACTCCCAAAAGCCAGAGTTGCCCTAACGTATTGAGCAAAAATGTTATATCCGACTGTTGGTCTTTTGGATGAGGAAGTGAACTCAAAGCCGTAGGTTTATCTTTTTGATGCGTATAAGCTAAAGTGTTCGATGTTCCTCCGGAACCAACCTCTAATAAAATGGCATTTGGCTCTTTTATTAACTCAGCAATACCATCTGCAAAGTTTGCTGTTTGCTTTAGACGCTTTGACCAATAGCTCGGGTCTGTTGCTTCTGTTGTAGTAATCCAAGTTCTTGACACATTCGAGATAAAAGGAATCTGAGGTGGGTTCAATTCGATTTTTTCGATTTGCCCAACGTAGTGCTCTAGAAGTGGATAGAAGGTTGCCCCCAAGGGCAATTGCAACAGATGCCCGCGAGCAGCTACTTGTGTTAAGGCATCTTCTAGGGAAAATACACCAGCAAGAGTTGCAGCTACATACTCTCCAGTACTGTAACCAATCATAGATTGAGGACGTATACCCCAAGACAGCCATAGCTGTGCTAAAGCGTACTCAATCACAAACAATGCTAGCTGGGAAATTTGAGTTTGTTCTAGCAAATAAGCAGCTTTTTCAGTCTGTTCTTGGTTTGGATACAATACTGTGCGTAAATCTAGTTGCTGATAAGATTTTATTATTTCAGAACAAGAATCAACCCACTGACGAAATGTTGGTTCATGCTGATATAATTCCAAAGTTCTATTTACACACAGTACTTCGTCCTTAGGAAAGATAAATACAATAGGTCGATCGCAAGGCTCTTGAAAGTTGGTCAAAACTCGCTGAGGATTTGGAGGGTCTAGTGCCTGCACTGCATCATTTAGGTCTTGGCAAACTAATATCCGGCGATGGTTGAAAGCGCGGCGACCTACTTGCAGTACGTGAGCCACATCGGCAAGATTTAATGTCGGGTTGTGCTTGAGGTGAGTCGTTAAATTTACTGTGACATTCTCCAGTGCTGAGCTTGTCTTAGCAGAAAGTACTAATAACTGCCAAGGGCGAGATTGACATAAGTCTATGTCTTGCCTAATGTCAACTGGTGCTTCTTCCAAAATTATATGTGCATTGGTACCGCCAATACCAAAAGAACTAACCCCGGCACGGCGAGGACCATTGTTAACCTTCCATTGTGATAGCTCAGTATTTACGTAAAAGGGGCTGTTATCGAAGTCAATTTGGGGATTAGGTTCTTCAAAGTGCAAGCTTGGTGGCAACAAACCATGTTTCAGTGCAAGCACAGTTTTGATTAAGCCTGCAACACCAGCTGCCGTATTTAAATGACCGATATTAGTTTTTACTGAACCAAGAGCACAAAAGCGTTTTTTCTCAGTATGAAGTGAGAACGCTTGTGTTAACGCTGCTACTTCTATTGGGTCACCTAAGGGAGTTGCTGTCCCATGAGCCTCGACATAAGTGATTGTCTCAGGTTCAACCTCAGCCGTCAGTTGAGCTGCTCTTATAACCTTTGCTTGACCATCTATACGAGGTGCCGTATAACTAAGTTTAAAAGAACCATCGTTATTAATAGCGGAACCTTTGATGACAGCATAAATATTGTCTCCATCTGTGAGAGCATCTTCCAATCGCTTTAACACTACAATACCCACACCATCACCACCGACAGTTCCCTTTGCTTTAGCATCAAAAGTACGGCAGTGCCCATCTGGAGAAGTAACACCCCCTTCTTGGTAAAAATAGCCTTCTTTTCGATACAAATTTATAGAAACGCCGCCAGCCAAAGCCATATCGCATTCACCACTTAGCAAACTTTGACAGGCTAAGTGAACAGAGACCAATGATGTTGAGCAGGCAGTTTGAACTGTGTAACTGGGCCCTTCCAAGTTAAGTTTATAGGAAACGCGTGTGGTAAGAAAATCTCTGTCATTTCCAATTGAAATTTCTAAATCACCAAGTGAGTTTATAATGTTTTGATTTGAAGTAAGGTTGAATAAGTATGGGTTAAACCCAGTACCAGCGTAAATACCAATCGAACCTTTGTAAGATAGAGAGTCATAGCCACTATTTTCCAAGGCTTCCCAAGCGCATTCTAGAAAAAAACGATGTTGCGGATCGGTAATTTCTGCTTCTTTTGAATCAAAATCAAAAAATGAAGCATCAAAAAGTTCTATATCTTTTAATGATCCATATGCTTTCACATAGTTGGGTTTACTCAATACATCTGGATCTATTCCTGAAGCCACTAACTCCTCATCAGTGAAAAAAGAAATCGTCTCTACTCCTTTCTGGAGATTGTCCCAAAAATCATTAATATTTTTAGCTCCTGGAAAACGACCAGCCATACCGATGACTGCTATTTCTAAACCAGTGTTTTGAGTAAAGGGCATACGATTATCCATGATTGATTGTTCTAACTCCTAGGACTTACGCATTGACAAAAGTCTGATTGTGTACCTTAAGTCATACCTGAATCCTTACGCAGAGGTTAAGCTTGGAGAGCTAACCTTCCTGTTTTCTTTATAGGAGTCAGCTCCGATCAATTTATGCACTTAGGGGATAGAAATGGGAAAAAATCGTAGCAGATCGCTTACATCTGAGATGTTGGGGATATTAGCACACAAAAGCCTATTTGTAAAGTGCGGAAGTCCTAACTCCTTACATTAATTCTCAATAAAGTCGGGGTTTTGAACCACAATCGAACGCAGGTCCGAACGACCTTGAGCCCTGACAATGTGGTCTATTTACGCGAAAATCTGTGTAAGTTTGAATTATGCTTAATTAATAAGATAAAAAGAACTGCTAAATTACGCACTTACCAAAAGTGCTGTGTTGAATACCAAAATCTGCTTCAAAACATACACTTTTCTGTATACACGGCTAGGACTGCTTTTAATAAAATAAGCCCCGGCTGACAAACCTATGCTTCGGGCTTCGGGCAGGCTTGCAAGGGAAAGAAATAAGCTAATGTGCATTTATTAAATGCACATGAGCTTAACTCCTTACATTAATTAACTGAAGACAGCTTTATTTTGACTGTATTTGTTCCCGGCGTTGTTTGAGTCGAGCTTTACCAGTTATGAGTTTCTCAGCTTGGCTCTCAGTTTGACGAGCAAATGTTTTTTGATTATTGGTTTGACTGAAATACTCTGCTAGAGAACTGATAGTTGGATATCTAAACAACTCGAGCATGGGAAAATCTGTTTGTAATATTTCCCGCAATTGGCTATAAGTTTGAATGATGAGTAATGAATGACCACCCAATTCAAAAAAGTTATCGTATCTACCGACTTTTTCTAAATTAAGGGCTTTTTGCCAAACAGTCGCGATTGTTTGTTCTAGCTGATTTTGTGGCATCGCATATGCAATTTCCAGGTCTGGGCGAAGACCTTCTGGCGCGGGTAATGCGCGGCGGTTAACCTTACCGTTGAGTGTGAGCGGCAGTGATTCTAAGAGTACAAAGTGACTGGGTAACATATAATTGGGCAGCTTTTCTTGGAGGAAGCCGCGCAGTTCACTGTTGGTGGGGACTTGTTGCTTCTTGGGGACAAAATAAGCAACTAAACGTTTGTCACCTGCTTGGTCTTCGCGGGCAATGACCACCGCCTCCTGCACTTTAGGATGTTCGGACAACACTGCTTCAATTTCTCCCAACTCTATACGGAAGCCGCGAATCTTCACTTGGTGATCGATTCGACCAAGATACTCGATGTTGCCATCATGTAAATAGCGAGCTAAATCTCCAGTTTTGTAAAGTCGTGCCCGCTCTTGCTGGCTAAAGGGGTTGGCGATGAATTTTTCTATTGTGAGTTCTGGGCGGTGAAGATAGCCGAGAGCTAAACCATCACCACCAATGTAGAGTTCTCCGGGTACGCCGATGGGTACTGGTTGGAGGTGTGAGTCTAAGATGTATATTTGGGTGTTACTTATGGGGCGACCAATGGAAGAAGGAGCATCTTCGTTTCTTGCTACTGTTTTGTTTGCTCCTACTTGGTAAATTGTAGACCAGATAGTTGCTTCTGTTGGACCATACAAATTCCACAATTCGCTACCAGTTTCTAGAATTTGCTCGGCTAGTTGAGCTGGTAATGCTTCACCACCGCAAAATACTTTCAAGGGATAATCACAAGACCAACCACCAGCTAATAGCATTTGCCAAGTAGCTGGTGTAGCTTGCATAGCGGTTGTCTTCGACGCGAATAATTTAGACAACAGCAAATCCCCATTAGTAGCTATTTCACCGGGAACCACGATAACTTTTGCGCCTACCATTAATGGCAGATAAAGTTCAAGGGCTGCAATATCAAAGGAAATGGTGGTAACGGCACTGAAAGTATCTGACTGAGTTAATCCCGGAAAATGACTCATCGAATTTAAGAAGTTGACCACACTGTGGTGGCAGATTTGAACCCCCTTGGGTAGTCCAGTAGAACCACTCGTGTAGATGACATAAGCCAAATTATCCCCACCTACCCCAACATCAAGATTCTCGTGACTGTGTTGCTCAATTGCAGAACAATCAGTATCCAAACAAACCACCCGTGCAGTATGTGACGGCAAAGATGACTTCAACTCAGAGTGAGTCAGCAACACCTGGACACCCGAATCCGCCAACATATAACTCAACCGTTCCAGAGGATAGGTGGGGTCAAGGGGTACATAAGCACCACCAGCCTTAAGTATCCCCAACAGTCCCACCACCATCTCCATCGAACGTTCTACACAAATCCCCACCAATACTTCTGGTCCCACACTAAGGGTTTGCAGGTGATGTGCCAGCTGATTAGCTCTTTGATTTAATTGCGAGTAGGTCAACTGCTGGTTCTCAAACACCACTGCCACCGCTAGGGGTGTTTTCTCTACCTGCTGCTCAAACAATTGATGAATACATTTATCAGTGGTTGCAGGCGTTGCAGTATTATTCCACTCCACCAACAACTGATGGCGTTCTGTTGCACTCAACAAGCAAACTTGCTCATATCGCTGTTCTGGTTGGGAAACCATTGCCAGCAGAACTGCGCTGTAATAACCACTGATACTCCTCACCTGCTCGGAGCTAAACAGGCTCGGATCGTAATTGAGACTTAAGGAAATTTCAGCCGTTATAGAGTCAACAGAAAATTGGGCTACAAATGTGAAATTGTTCTGCTCAAAAAATTGCCCCCCTAACACCTCCAAGTTATCAATGCCAGATAAACGTTGGTAAACGTGGAAATTGATATAATTAAATATGCTTTCAAATAGCGGCTGTCCCAATCCCACCTCCTGCTGCAATTGTGCCAAGGGATATTGTTGAAAAGGCAATGCCTGCCGCTCTTGCTCAAAAGTTTGCTCTACCAACTCAACCCAAGTTCCCCCACTCATCTGCATTCGCAAAGGTATGGTATTCAGAAATAGACCCAAAACACGCTCGCTATCTTCTGCTGCTGGTCTCCCGTGAGTCACCACCCCAGTGGTGATATCTGCTTGATTGCTCAAAAAGCTCATTACTCTCAAATGAGCAGCTAACAGAACACTTTTGAGGGGTACTCCAACTTTTGTGGCAAACTGTTTAAGTTGTGCTGCTAAAGCTGCCGATATCTCAACCTCTTGTGTCCTTACCTGTTCCACTGACTCACATTGTTGAGTATCTGGCAAACGAGGTAGCTCAGTCACGGTAAAGTCTGCTAGTTTTTCATGCCAGTACCGTTGGCACTCCTGAGACTGTAGTGTTTCTTGTTCCAAAGCCACATAATCTCGAAATGTTAGATTTGGAACTGTTGCCAGAGGCGGTACCGTCTTACCTAGTAGGAAGAGATAGTGTTGAACTAATTCTGTCATTAGAGTTGCGACACTCCATCCATCCAAAATGGCATGGTGAAAGCTGAAGCTTAAGTTAAAGGTGTCACAACTGCGTTGATGGATATGAAAGCGTGCCAATGGGGGAGCATCCCAAGAAAACGATCTTTGTTTTTCCTGTTCAATCCAAGTAGTAATGTTGCTTTGTTGTTCATCTAATGGTAAACAACTGAGGTCGTCAACAGGTAGTTCAATGCTTACTTGAGAATGAACCAATTGTAGTGGCTGTGAAAATTGAGTCATGGCAATGCTAGTACGTAGCACTGGATGACGCGTGACAATCTCTTTGATGGCTGAATGCAGAATTTGGATGTTGAGGGGAGCTTGCAGATAATAGCTGAAGACATCGTGGTAGATGGCAGTCTCAGGGGCATATTCACTATGGAAGAGCATTCCCAACTGTAACCTTGTCAACGGATAAGCATCTTCAACCCCATTTGGTAAAGACTGGCGTTCTTCCGAGCTAATTAGGCTTAAAGGTGCTGTTTTTACTATACTCACGGGTAAATCTGATTGCCGGAGAACCTTGACAAGGTTGTGGATAGTTTGGTGCTTAAACAGCTGTTGTAAGGACAGTCCTAAGCCACATTTGTTGGCTTTAGCCAGTACTTGCACACTAAGTAAGGAATCTCCACCGAGTTCAAAGAAGTTGTCATAAATGCCTACTTGTTCAACTCCAAGCACCTCAGACCAAATCTGTGCTAGCAGTTCTTCTTCCAGAGTGCGAGGAGCAACAAAGTCAGTATTTAATTCAGCGTGTTGTGCATCTATTGCACTTAGTGCGCGGCGGTCTACTTTGCCGTTGGCTGTTAACGGTAGGGAGTCTAAGGTGACAAAGGCAGAAGGCACCATGTATTCTGGTAGCTTCTGTTTGAGGAATTCACGTAGTTGGTTAGTGCTGAGTGTTTCATCCTCACTGACTACATAGGCTACTAGGCGTTTGTTACCCGTCAGATCTTCTGTGGTAATAACTACGGCTTGTTGGATTTGGGGATGGCTGTTGAGGGCTGCTTCAATTTCCCCAAGTTCGATGCGGAAGCCCCGCACCTTTACTTGGTTATCAATGCGACCGAGATACTCAATATCACTATTGGGCAAATAGCGGGCTAAATCTCCCGTCTTATAAAGCCTCTGTTCTAGTTGATGATTAAATGGGTTAGGAATAAACCGTTCCAAATTCAACTGCTGACGGTTAAGGTAGCCTCGTGCTAAACCAGATCCGCCAACATACATTTGCCCTTTAACCCCAATTGGCACTGGTTGTAAGTTGTCATCAAGGATATACATCTGTAAATCGGGAATTGGACAACCAATCACACTGCCACTGCTGTTCAGGTCTTTGATTGTTAGGGGTCGATAAGTAACATGCACCGTTGTTTCTGTAATACCGTACATATTTACTAACTGTGGACTTTGATCCCCGTGTTGCTCAAACCATGGTTTTAAACTTTGTAACTCCAGGGCTTCCCCACCAAAAATCACTAGCCGTAAACTTAGTTGTCGTTGTGTGGAGTCAGATTTTTCTACTGCAATCAGTTGGCGAAAAGCAGATGGGGTTTGGTTAAGTACTGTGACATTTTCGGAACACAGCAAGTTGTAGAAGCTTTGAGAATCTCGACTTATCCAATAGGGGACAATTACAAGGCGTCCACCATAAAATAAGGCTCCCCAGATTTCCCAGACAGAAAAGTCAAAAGCAATGGAGTGGAAATTAGTCCAAACATCATTTGCATTGAAGTGATACCTTGACTGAGTGGCGGCGAATAAACGAACCACATTTTTGTGCTCAATTAAAACTCCCTTGGGTTGTCCAGTAGAACCACTCGTGTAGATGACATAAGCCAAATTATCCCCACCTACCCCAACATCAAGATTCTCGTGACTGTGTTGCTCAATTGCAGAACAATCAGTATCCAAACAAACCACCCGTGCAGTATGTGACGGCAAAGATGACTTCAACTCAGAGTGAGTCAGCAACACCTGGACACCCGAATCCGCCAACATATAACTCAACCGTTCCAGAGGATAGGTGGGGTCAAGGGGTACATAAGCACCACCAGCCTTAAGTATCCCCAACAGTCCCACCACCATCTCGATTGAACGTTCTACACAAATCCCCACCAATACTTCTGGTCCCACACCGAGGGTTTGCAGGTGATGTGCCAGCTGATTAGCTCTTTGAT